>DATBFI010000268.1:0-6019 GCA_036558585.1 Chitinophagaceae bacterium | reverse complement strand
AAGAATAGGCGAATGCTCATTAATATGAAGAGGAAGCTGAATAACCAATTCAAAAATGCTCATAACGGCATGAACAAAGAGGAATCCAAGCAACACTTTCCACCACACAATATCAAGAATCATCATAGGAAGAAAAACCGAATAGCTGAGGTAAAAGATTTTTGACAGGAATAAAATCACATAGTGATTAAGGGGAAAATGTGTTACTACTTTCTGGCTGCACTGTTTTGGAAAAATGCGGCTATCCTGTATGTCCCTTACAAGAATAAGGTTTAGGGTAAAAAGCAGGTAAACAAAAGGGGCATATATATGCTGATAACGATGAAACCTGGATTTTGGAAGAAGATGGCTAAACCGGACAAAGGGTATTGCAATATTTATTTCGCTGTCAACAGGGATAACGTTTGGATAGGGATGATGAATAATGTTATGATTGATCTTCCATAGCGAATGGCTGATCCCTGCAAGCTCTATTGACCAGCACAGAAAGCCGTTTAACTTTTTACTTACAGATAACGCATTATGTGCCGCATCATGACCGATGTTCATTACTATCAGCACTGTACTTAAGCCGCAAATAGTTCCAAGTAATAAATCTATGGACTGAGAAAATTTGTTTGATATCATCAGGGCATAAGACCCCAGAAAAATTATAAGGATAAGGATAATCTTAAAAAACACGAAGCTGTTAGCATATTTTGAAATTTTATTTTCTGCAAAGTAGTTGTCAATCCTGTTTTTTAAAGTCTTTACAAAAAGATTATGCCGGTCATTTCTTTTATATTTTATAGCAAGAAAGTTTTTGTTGTCACTTAAAGTTCTCATATCTTTTTTCTTTTCGGATGGAGAGAAAATAATGTGTACGAATTCAAAGTACAGGCATACTGCTTCTTATAAGTTGTTATTTATTATTCCAATTTGAAAGTTTTTTTCTAATTGTTCTGAGCTGGTGTACGATATGATCCGGGTCTTGAATTCTTTTAAATATTTATGTATGCAATTTCATTTGTCGGGCGGAAAAAAACTGTCAGATTTGATTCAAAAAATATCAATTATGAATCACTGCTTTTTGTTGGTTTAGTGATTAGGAAAAAATCATTTTATTTTAAAGGGCACTACAACTCCAACAGAAAGATTTGCATTATCTATGTTCAACTTTTGATCATTTGGAGCAGAATAAGTGAACTGAGCCATCAGCTTAAAATACTTAAAACCACCACGCATCATGATACCAGGTTCCCAGAAAAAAAAGGATTTATTGTTCTGGAGAAATTCTATATCAGGGAAATCGGAGGGATTATTATTTTCAGTAACCGTAGAGTTTTTTACCTTAAGATTAGCAAGGCTGAATTTTGAGGAAACAGCTATTTCAAAATTTTTAGTGCTGAAGCCATAGGACGGCTGAAGAAAAAATTTAGTAACTCCTACTTTGGATGATTCTGAGCTTAAGTATTTATTGGTAACAGTTCCTGTTCCAATGCCGGCGTAGGTTTCAAAGACCCAAAGATTATTGGAAGATGGTGCAAAGTAGCCGGCAGCTCCTTCAATATAAGTACCATTACCTGAACCATATTTTACACCTGCTTCTTCATCATTACCCGAGGCTGTAAAAAAGTTTAATTGCAGGCCGACGTGCCTACCCACGGCATAAGCACTTTGAAATTCAAATCCACTATACTCATTGCCGCCGCTATATTGAAGTTGTATTCGTCCTTCATTTTTTTCTTTGAACAGCGGAACGTTATTGGAATTAGGTGCATAATAATGATGCAGGCAGGAAGTGCAAAAAATCACTATAACAATCAAAAAAATAATTAGTGAAATAAACGTAGTCCTCATAATAAAGGGTTTAAAAACAAGTTAGAATCTTTTGAGATTGATCTGAATAATTTAGTTCTGTAATCTATTTCATCACAATTTCTCTTTATATCCCGGAAAGCACTTTCAATTTTGTTTCAAAAAATATAAATTTTGAGCCAACTTTTTTATCTGAAGCGAATCAATTCTGTGGTGGATGAACAGGTTCTTTTTGGAATATTTTTTGGGCGTGATCTTATAGAACTTTTTGAAGCATTGCGTAAAATAGGAAGGAGTCTTAAAACCTGTTTTATAAGCTGCTTCGCTGATATTTATACCTTTTGAAAGAAATAACACAGCTTTTCTAAGCCGGCACTGCCTTATTAATTCATTCGCAGAAAAGCCGATGAGTTGTAACAACTTTCTGTTCAGAGTGCTTTTGCTGATGGCCATGCTCCTCGCCAGAAATGTAACAGTTAATGAAGAAGAATTAAGATTCCGTGTAATGATCTTATATAAGTTCTTTAAAAAAATTTTCTGTACCCCTGATGCTTTTGCTGTTTTCAATTGTTTCCAATCCGAATAAGATAAATTTTCTTTCATTGATTTATAATTATCGTTGTGGTTTGGCTACCAGGTCGCAATCGCCGGCACCTTTGTAAGCCAGCACCAATGCTTTAAAAGATCCTTTTGTTTATCTGTATTTCATCACCTCTTTTTGCTCCGGTTCAATTCGAAATCGCCAACAACGTCTCCGATCATAAGCAGGCTAAGTATAACAAAAAGCAGTTGCCCATAAAAAATATTTAAGCCGGAATTAAAATACATCCTCCATTTGGGTTAATGTTACTGCAATTTCTCCTAACAAAATGAAGATGACTATCACACTTGATTCAAAAACTATCAATTTTGAGGCACACTATTATGGGGCAGCTAATAAATTGTTCTGGAATATTCCTTCGGTGTGATCTTATAAAATTCTTTAAAACATTGTGTAAAATAAGAAGGAGTTTCAAAACCGGTTAGATAAGCTGTTTCAGAAACGGTTTTACCTGATACGAGAAGTGTCGCCGCTTTTTGCAACCTGTATTGCTTTATCAACTCATTGGCAGATAAACCTGTAAGCAGTGATATTTTCCGGTTCAAAGTACTCCTGCTTACAGCCAGGTTTGCTGCTAAGAATCCCACTGTCAATACAGAGTCATCAAAATTATCTTCAATGACTTTAAATAAATTTTGCAAGAAATCATTATAGTAGTTATGCGGGGCTATGCGGGAATTATGAGGATATATACCTTGAAAGTAGTAGTAAGAAAATAAATTGGTTTTCATATTTTACTTTTAATACTGAGACTTTTCAGAAAATTAATTCGAGGTTTTAATAATTACAATACAGACTTAGCCATTAGAACATTCAGGGAAATAATAAGTTGCTTATAGTTAATAGAGCAGTGCAGAAGCAGTATTTATCCAATTGTTAAATGAAATAGTTCAATTGCTAAGGAAAAGCGGCAATTGAGAAAAAAGTTGCTAATATTTGAAGTCAATACACGCAATTCAACTGCGACAATTATTTGCGCGAAGTTTTAAAAGGCAGAGGAGTAGATCTAACTCAATAGAAAAAGATGAAGATATTAATTGTATTAATTAAAGGGAGATGTTGTAAACCAGATTAATTTGATAAACCAGGTTTTCTTGAATTACTGCAAAATAAAAGGTGAAGAACTACTGATTCTCCACCTCTTGTTGCGGAACATATCACCCGCCGATAAAATGTCGCCATTGGCAACAATTATTATAACCGAAAGGTAGGCGATTCCATCTATAAAAGCAAGAAAGCAACCTTAAAATTTTTACATTTTAATTTTGCTGTCACATGTGTAATTTTTCTTTTTTACTCATCAGTTCTTCCACTGTTTCTCTGTACATTTCATCAGGCACACAACAATCAACGGGACATACAGCAGCGCATTGTGGTTCTTCATGAAAGCCCTGGCATTCTGTACATTTATTCGGAACGATATAATAAATATCCACGCTTATAGGAGCAAACCTCTCTTCTGCATTTACAACAGTTCCATCCATTAATGTAAATTCACCTTTTACAGTTGTGCCATCCGAGATCGACCACTCCACACCACCTTCATAAATTGCATTGTTGGGACATTCAGGTTCACAGGCTCCACAGTTAATACATTCCTCTGTTATTTTTATAGCCATAGTATAATTAATTTTGGGGTTTTGATTAAATCAATATTCAGTACCAAATATAGTTTAGAGTTTTAAATTTCTTTTCATGGATTTACAACAACGTATCAATGTGCTTGTTAGGCTTGGTGAATATTTACAAAGTGATAATAAAATTTTTGAATCAGTAAAGTACAAAGCTCAATCTGAAAATCCCTGGTTTACTCATGAATTTATAAACAAGGCCATCGCAAATATTACACAAAATTTTTTACAACGTGGTGAGCTGGAGACATGGAGAAGCAATTACACTATTAACAAAGATGCTCCTGTTTCAAAAACAGTGGGCATTGTAATGGCAGGCAATATTCCTCTTGTTGGTTTTCATGATATGCTTTGTGTATTCGTAAGCGGGCATAAAGCAGTGATAAAACTTTCATCAAAAGATGAAGTGCTGATCAAACATACCGTTCAAAAAATGTGTGAATGGGAATCATCAGTTCAGCATTATATATCTTTTGCTGATAGCTTAAAAGGTTGTGATGCCTATCTCGCTACAGGCAGCAATAACTCGGGGAGATATTTTGAATATTATTTTGGCAAATATCCGTCCATTATAAGACTCAACCGAACTTCTGTTGCTGTGCTTGATGGCACTGAAACAAAAGCAGAACTGGATCTGCTGGCCGATGACATACAATCTTATTTTGGACTGGGGTGTCGTAGCATAACCAAATTGTATGTTCCCGGAAACTATAATTTTATTCCATTACTGGATGCGCTAAAAAAATATGATTACCTGATGGACTTTCATAAGTACAAACATAATTATGATTACCAGCTGGCACTTCTTATCATGAACAACAGGTATTATATGAATAATGGTTCTGTATTAATAACCGAAAACGAATCAGTATTTTCTCCTGTTAGTCAGATCAATTATGAGTTTTATCATGATAAAAATGTTGTAATTACCGCTTTGAAAAAGAATAACAATATTCAGTGCATGATTGGTCATAACTTAGTTAATTTTGGGGTGGCTCAGTCACCAAAATTGAATGATTATGCAGACGGAGTAGATACAATGACTTTCTTAACGAAGCTTTAGTTTTTTTGAGATGAACGTTTGATTGGTTTATTGTTCTAAGGATTAGTTGAAATGTTATATCCTGCTATAATTTATATTTATGCTCTCTGCGCTGCTGCAATTAAGAGACTAACGAATTTTTTGCCTGCTTCCAGGAGCTGCAGGATATACAAAACAGGATGCTGACACTACAATTGTACCACTTACGAAAGAATGTCAGAACTACGATGCTTTTCGTCAATTTTGTGTTAAAAGGGTTAGTTGGTGGACTGACGATTAAACAGCTTTGTTTCTTTGCTATCGAAAAGGAACGAAATTTGAAAACTAAAAATAGAAACTTAAAAAAATTTAAATGACGATGAAACTCAAAAACATTTTATTGGTAGTTGTTATAAGCGCCGCTACTGCTATTTTGAGTGTGTGGGGCTATGGGACCTGGATGAGCAGTCATGCTCCTTCCAGCTTACAACAGGACGGTAAACTTCCTGTAAATTATGCCGGTTTTTTTGATAAGAATAATGTACCCGTAGGCCCTGTTGATTTTACTGCTGCTTCAAAGGCGGCTACGCCTGCAGTGGTCCATATAAAAACACGCACAAAAGAAAGGCAGGTTAGTAACAATCTTCCAAAACGTAAAAATCCTTTCTCTGATCTATTCGGCGATGAGGATCCTTTTTCTGATTTTTTTGGCGGTCCGCGCATGAATATTATACCCGAGCAGCGTGCAAGTGGTAGTGGAGTATTGATCAGTAATGATGGTTATATTGTGACCAACAATCATGTTATTGAAGACGCCGATGAGATCACTGTAACTACAACCAATAGAAAAACATACAAGGCTAAAATAATTGCCACAGACAAAAACACAGATCTGGCTGTTATTAAAATAGAGGGCAGTAATTTCCCTTACCTTGTTTATGGCAATAGTGATGACGTAAAATTAGGTCA
>DATBFI010000267.1:0-27860 GCA_036558585.1 Chitinophagaceae bacterium | reverse complement strand
AATATGGTTGGGTTGGGTATCGGGATTGCTGCAATGGTCTGGGCATTTCAAAATTATCGGTTTAGTTTTAGTTTCGACAATTTTCACCCTGACATAGATAATGTATACAGGGCATTGGCATTTAAAGAGGGCGGAGAAGGCGCTAAAGGAATATTCCCAATGCCAATAATTAAGACCGCTCAAAATGATTTTCCCGGAATTGCAAAAGCTGTGCGGTATGATAGCAGGGGATTGAATGTAAAAGCCGGCCAGGCAGAAACTTTTGCGGAGCAGGCTTATTTTACTGATCCCTCTTTTTTTGATTTATTCAATTTTCCTTTGGTAAAGGGGACCAATGATCTTGCTGATCTCAGCGCGGTTTTGATTACTGAAAGAACAGCAAAAAAATATTTCGGCAACAGGGACCCTATTGGTAAAACATTACTTTTTTACGCCGGCGAAACTTACGCGATGCCTCTCACAGTAAAAGGTGTATTGAAAGATATACCGATGAATTCCACCATCAGGTTTGACATACTCACCAATTTCGAAAATCAGCTAAAACCCGATGGAAGTAAAATGCTTCCTGGCGATTGGTCGTGGTTCGTGGATGCTGCATTTTTCAAAATTCCGAATCCTTCCACTGCAAAAACCTTAAGCGAAAAACTGAAGAAATATATACCACTGCAAAATAAGGCAAGGGAAGACTGGAAGGTAAAAGGGTTTCAACTGATGTCATTCAGAGAGCAATCAACAAAAAGTAATTATATTGATTCCAATAATTTGTATGAGCGGCCGGAAGATTCTGCTACCTATGGCCCTTTGGTCCTGGCCTTCCTGATATTTCTTTCTGCCTGTCTTAATTTTTCAAACACTACGGTGGCACGTTCAAATAGAAGATTGAAAGAAATCGGTATGCGAAAAGTGATGGGCAGCAGTTATCGCCAGTTGGTAATGCAAATGCTTATGGAGTGTGCAGCCATAGTAGGAGTTGCAATTGCAATATCCATATTAGTCAATGTATGGTGGCTCCCTGCTTTCAACGAGATGTTTGTATATGTTGATGTGCATGCTGACTATTTACATGACATGCAATTGTTGCTTTTCCTGGCAGCAATGCTCATAGCTACTACATTAATAGCGGGTGGATACCCCGCATTTTATATTAGTGGCTTTAATCCCTCGAGTATATTTCGTGGTACGGTAAAATTCGGAGGATCGAATCTTTTCTCACGATTGATGCTCGGGTTGCAATTATCTATAGCCATCATTACAGTAATAGCCGGGATCGCTTTTGCCCGCAACTCGGAGTTTCAGCGAACGTATGATTTTGGTTATAGCATCAACAATACAATGGGTGTTTTTGTAAATGACCACAACACTTTTAATGCTTTAAAAAATGAAATTGCGAAAATACCGGAAGTAAAAGCCGTTGCCGGTACGCGTTATCATATAGGTTTTGGCTACAGGAGTGTAGTTGCAGAAGCAGAGGGTAAAAAGAAGGAAACGAATTATCTCGAAGCAGGAAGACATTATATGGACGTAATGAACCTGAAAACGGTTGCAGGAAGGGCTTTTGACGAACAAATGGAATCAGACTATGAGGATGCGCTGCTTATCACGCAAAAGATGGCAGCAATGTATGGATGGAAAGATAAAGAAGCTCTGGGTAAAAAAATTCATATTGATTCTGTGAGTTACTCGGTTGTTGGTGTGCTTAAAGATTTTCACTCTTCCAGTCTTTTTGATCCTCTTGAACCTGTTGCGATGAAGCTGGTAAAGGATGACCGTTTTCAATATCTTATCATACAGGCAAGCCCACAGGATTTAAATAGTGTATATGCTAAAACAAGTGAAATATGGAAAAAACTTTTTCCCTCAATGCCATTCAGGGGATTTTATCAAAATGAAATTACTGCTGAAGGTTTGCGTGTAAGCAGCAGTATTGCTAAAATATTTTCATGGTTTGCCATTGTTTCAATTTTGTTGACTGCTACGGGATTATTTGCATTGGTATCGCTAACTGTGTTGAAAAAAATGAGAGAGATTGCTTTAAGAAAAGTGGTAGGGGCTGCTCCTCGCCATATTCTCGTTTTGGTAAACAAAGGATACTTCTGGATATTTCTTGTCTCATCATTATTGGGCTGTTACAGCGGCTGGTCATTAACTAAACTGCTTCTTGATATGATATTTAAAGTAAATGCCGGAGTTACCCCATCATCATTGGTTAGTTCGGCTGCTGCATTATTTATTATAGGAGCCATCACAACGGGAATAAAAGTATGGCAGGCAGTAAAAACAAACCCGGTGAAATTGTTGAGGACAGAATAATTTTTTCGTGAGACATCAAATGTCAAACGGAATGTTTTTTGTCAGGGAGATCAAACATTATTAGGTCGAAAAATTTTTTAAAGTAAGCTGTAACCTTTCAACATGTATTACGTTTCATATTCGAAATTCACTCCTGGTGTGCTGAGAGATGTCCGAATGTATAGTCCTGCACGACTGAATTGAAATTAATTGTGGGCAGGCAGGGAGTACTCCACAAAGTTTTGGAGCAGGCACAATGGAAGATGATTAGAATTATTCACGCTGGCAACAAAAAAGAAAAACATAAAACAAAATCTAATTTTTTACCTCTTTAGAGAATGAGAGCCAAAAATTATAATCGCACAAAACAAAAAAACAATGAAAAAGTACATTTTATTCTTATCGCTGGTTGTTATAACCGCAGCAGTAAAAGCGCAATTTGATAAAGAACCTTATATCACAAAATCGTTGAGCAATCAATCGATTCAAAATGTAAAGGTCGAAACTTCGGGTGGCAGCATTAATGTTGGCGGTGTAAGTCCGTCTGAAGCCAAGATTGAAGTATACATTTCGGGGAATAATGGAATTGGTTCACTTTCGAAGGACGAGATACAAAAACGGCTTGAAGAAAATTATGAACTAAAAATTTCTGTTGATGGAAACACATTAAACGCTGTTGCGCGGCAGAAACACGATAATATGAACTGGAAACGATCGCTCAATATTTCATTTAAAATTTATGTTCCTAAAAGTGTTTCAACTGATTTAAGTACGAGCGGTGGAAGTATTAATCTGAATGGGTTGAGTGGCAAACAAAAATTCAGAACAAGCGGGGGCAGCCTTCATGTTGATAATGTTACAGGTAAAATTGATGGAGGCACTTCGGGCGGTAGCATTCATCTTTCCAATTCCAGTGACGACATTGATCTTCGTACAAGCGGCGGAAGTATTGAAGCGAAAAATTGCAAGGGTAAAATGGAGTTATCAACTTCAGGTGGTTCATTAAATCTTAGTGATCTTGACGGAACTATCGAAGCATCAACAAGTGGCGGCCATATTGAAGCAGACAATATCAAAGGAGAATTTACTTCAAGCACCTCAGGTGGCAGCATAAAAATGACAAATATTGCCGCAACACTTGAAACCTCTACAAGCGGCGGGAACATTGATGTTGAAATAACTTCATTAGGCAAATATGTAAAGGTGAGTAATTCCGGCGGCAATATAAATTTATCACTTCCTGCAAACAAAGGCCTCGATCTCGATCTGCATGGTAATAAAATAAAAACAGATCAGCTCAAAAATTTCAGTGGTTCTGTTGAAGAAGATAACGTGAGCGGCAAATTAAATGGCGGCGGCACACAGGTAGTTGCAAGAGCAGGCAGTGGAAGAGTTAACATTAGCTTTAAATAAAAATTCTTCACACCCTAAAACTAAAATTGGGAATTAAAAGATGCAGGTCTCTGCATCTTTTTTAAATACAAACGGCAGTAGAAAATATCATTCAACAACTATAAATTCGAAAAGATGCAGCGTAGGAGCTGCATCTTTTATTTTTAATTACGGTTGTAGAAAGTCGGAGACTTTTAGCATACATCTGTGAAGTCCGGAGACTTCGCAGAGCGCTGGGGCCTGTATCATAACAGAACAAGAAACTGTATCAAAATCGTACACTCTTTAAAACCGTTCAATTCTAACTTTCTGCCAATCAGAAATGTATTTGATTGGCATATTATTCACGGGTTCTTTATTGTATTACTGGCAGATAACACAATAGACGGGAATAAATTGTCTGTTTTATTCAAAATTGGTACTATGTTTAGAAATTATTTAAAAACTGCTTTTCGTAATCTTTTACGGAACAAAGGTTATGCAATAATTAATATTAGTGGTTTGGCGGTGGGCATGGCTGCATGCATCCTATTGTTTATTGCGGTGCGATATGAATTGAGCTACGATAAATTTCAACCTGACTATAAAAATATTTATCGTGTAGTGACTCAAGATAAGTACGCTGATGGAATGGAGTATACCCCTGGTACTCCTTATCCTGCCCTCGATGCTCTTCGTGTTGATATTTCCCAGGTCATTACAGGTGTTTTGTATGCAACTTATGGAAGCCAGGTTACAGTACTTGGAAAGGATGCAGGAAGAAGTTTTTCAGAAAAAAAATTTATAGAACAAAGCGGAATATTTTTCGCTGATCCGCAATTCTTTGCAGTATTTCATTTTAACTGGCTTTCCGGCAGGCCTTCGGTTTTGGCAGAGCCGGGAAATACGGTACTGAGTAAGAAAATGGCCGAAAAATATTTTGGCAAATGGCAGGATGCAATTGGCCAATTCATAAAGTTGGATAATGCACTTACATTAAAGGTTGCGGGCATTCTTGAAAATGTTCCCGGCAATTCAGATTTTCCATTGGGCATTGTTGGCTCTTATGAAGGTTTTAAAAAATGCAGCGCATATTCTTACACAACTGACTGGGGAAACACTACGAGCAATGAGCAGGTATATATGCTGCTTCCATCGAATATTCCTGCCGATAATATCAATAAGCAACTGGTACAATTCAGTAAGAAACATTACGGTGAGGATAAAACAAGTATCAGGACAAATTTCCTGCAGCCATTAAGTGAAATTCATTTCGATAACCGTTTTGAAAATTTTGGTGATCATACTACAAGCAAATCTACTTTATGGACATTGTCGTTGATAGGAGTGTTCATCATCATTATGGCCTGCATCAACTTTATCAATCTGGCAACTGCCCAGGCCGTAAATCGTTCAAAAGAAATTGGTATAAGAAAAGTCTTGGGAAGCAATCGCTGGAATCTTCTCTGGCAAATGATGGGTGAAACGGCTCTCATTGTTTTCATTGCACTTATTATTGCAATTGGTATGGCAAATGTTTGTTTACCCTTCATTAAACATATTGACTCTATTAGTGAACCACTCAGCATTTTTACCACACAAACAATTTTGTTCCTGGCTGGAACAGCAGTAATTGTTACCATTTTTTCAGGAATATACCCATCGTTGATCGTATCAGGCTTTAGCCCGATGCTTGCGTTAAAAAATAAAATAACTTCTGCAACTATCGGCGGCATTTCATTAAGAAGAGGTTTAGTGGTAACACAGTTTGCCATTTCGCAAGTGCTCATTATAGGAACTATTGTAGCAATAAGCCAAATGAATTTTGTGCGTAATGCAGATCTTGGATTTAATAAAAATGCGGTATTTGTTTTAAACAGCAATTCCGATAGCATAATACTTTCACGACAACAAGCTCTGAAAGAGAGTCTGTTGCATATGCCGGGAGTACAATCTGTATCCTTCAGCAGCGATATGCCTTCTTCTGATAACAATTGGTCTACAAATTTTGCATTCAATCACAAGCCGGATGAGAAGTTTTCCGTCTACGCAAAGATGGCAGATGAAGATTATTTTAAAACTTATGGTTTGCAGTTTGTGGCAGGCCATGGTTATGAACACAGTGATACATTAAAAGATATAGTAATAAACGAAACGCTTGTAAAAAAACTTGGTTTAAAAGATCCCAATGATGCAATCGGCAAAGAAATAAAATTCGGCGGAAGCAGGCGACCATGGAAAACAATTGTTGGCGTTGTAAAAGATTTTAAAACCAATTCGCTTCGTGAAGAAACAAAGCCAATTTTCATTGCGACAAGACAACAATTTTACAGCACTACATCTGTAAAGATCAGGAGTACAAATCTTGCCCGCACAAAAGATGCTATACTAAAAATGTGGGATAAATACAATCCCGAATATGCAGCCAACAGTTATTTCATGGATGAAACCATCAACGACTTTTACAAGCAGGAAAACCAGTTATCACTTCTTTATAAAATTTTTGCGGGCATTGCCATTTTCATTTCCTGTCTTGGTTTGTATGGTCTTGTTTCGTTCATGGCTGTACAACGCACAAAAGAAGTAGGCATTCGTAAAGTGCTTGGTGCAAGTATTGGCAACATCGTTTATCTTTTTTCCAAAGAGTTCACGCTGCTTATTATTATAGCCTTCACTATAGCGGCACCCCTTGCCTGGTACATGATGAACAGCTGGTTGCAAAATTTTCATTATCGTATACAAATGAGTGCCGGCATGTTTGTATTAGCCGTGTTAATCTCAGTGGTTATTGCATGGATCACTGTTGGATACAAATCACTGAAGGCAGCGACGGCAAATCCTGTGAAATCATTACGCACGGAGTGAATGCACCTGTGAGTATAAAGTTGTCCTTTGCAATACTATTTTTAAACCGGTCTTAAAGCCAGAAATGAAGCTCGTTAGCCTATTGATACAACAATAAAAATGGTGCGATATTTTATTTAAGGTGTAACTTTTTTGTTGAGTAATGCGTATCAGTACAAGTGATCCCGGTTAACAGTGAAACCGGAAGATGAGTAAAATAGAGAGCTTGTCACATAAACACAGTACGTAAAACTTTCCGGATGTTTCGCAATTATTTCAAGACTGCTTTCAGAAATTTATTAAAGAATAAGTTTTATACTTCCATAAATATAATTGGTCTTGCCGTTGGGCTTGCAACCTGCTTACTGATCCTGTTGTATGTACTTGATGAATTGAGTTACGATAAGTATAATGTGAATGCCAACAGGGTTTACCGTGTGAATAACGAAATAAAATTTGGAGGCAACTATTTTGATATTGCCCAATCGCCGGGTGTAATGGGACCTGCTATGGTTGCGGAATTACCGGCAGTTGAACAATATACACGTATCCGGTGGTACGGAAGTTTCCTCGTAAGAAAAGGAAATGAAAATCTTAAAGAAGTCAGAGTGGCTTATGGTGATTCAACCCTGCTGGATGTGTTCACCTTACCCCTGGCAGCGGGAAATCCAAAAACTGTATTGAGAGAGCCGCATTCGTTATTGATCACAGAAAGCATTGCAAAGAAATATTTTAACCGTATAGATGTTGCAGGCAAAACCATGCTGATCAATGACACCGGGAATTATAAGATCACCGGTGTAATAAAAGATATACCTGAAGAATCGCATTTCAATTTTGATTTTTTTGTAGCAATGAGCGATGATGAAGAAAGCAGGAATGAATCAGGCTGGTTAAGTGAAAACTACAACACTTATATTTTGCTTAGGAAAGGAGCCAGGGCTGAAATACTGGAGCCTCAAATAGATGAATTACTAAGCCGTCATACTGAGCCGCTATTAAAAAGTGTTTTGAACCTGAGTATGGATGAATTTAAAAAAGGTGGCAGTTATATACATGCAAGTCTAACGCCTTTAACAGATATTCATTTGCATTCAAATAAAGATGGCGAATTATTCGGAAATGGTAATGTGCAGTTTGTTTATATTTTTTCTGCCATTGCATTGTTCATTTTACTTATCGCCTGTGTAAATTTCATGAATCTTTCCACAGCACGATCCGCCAATCGCGCAAAGGAAGTTGGCATAAGGAAAGTATTGGGTTCGCTCAGGAAAAATTTGATACAACAATTTTTAGCTGAATCCGTGCTGATCAGTTTTATTGCTTTGATCCTTGCGATTCTTCTTGCTTGGTCGCTGCTTCCATACTTTAACCAGCTTGCAGGAAAGAACATTCATGTGAGTTCATTGTTTCAACCATTCATGCTGGTATCTCTTATACTACTGATGCTGGCTGTTGGTCTACTTGCCGGAAGTTATCCTGCGTTCTTCTTATCTGCCTTTCACCCCATTGAGGTGCTGAAAGGTAAGCTGGCAGCAGGTTTTAAAAGATCATGGCTAAGAAACGCATTGGTGGTTTTCCAATTTGTTATTTCTATCATTCTTATAATTGGCACCGTAGTTATTTATAACCAGCTTAATTATATTCGTACTAAAGATATTGGCTTTAACCGCAACCAGGTCCTGGTTATTAATAATACAGATGCTCTTAAAACTCAGAGCATAACTTTCAAAAATGAATTGTTGCAAATAAGCGGGGTGGAAGGCGCAACTATGAGCGGGTATTTGCCGGTTAACTTTAACAGGAGCAATGACGCCTTCTTCACTTCTCCTGCTCTTGATCAAAAAACTGCAATATCCATGCAAAGATGGAATGTGGATGAAAATTATATTCCGGTACTTGATATAAAACTTTTGCAGGGCAGAAATTTTTCACCGCAATTTCCAACAGATTCAACAGGGATTATCATTAATGAAGCAGCTGCAAAATTCCTGGCGACGAGCCATCTTCTGAATAAAAAACTTTACACGGTAGATGACATTACAACCAAACAACTTAGCGAGTACCACATTCTTGGTGTTGTAAAAAATTTTAATTTCAGTTCACTGCGTGACGTGATAACTCCTTTGGCGCTGCGTCTTAAACCAGATAACGGTAATATTTCTGTTCGTATCAGCAGTTCAAATATCCCTGGTGTGGTTACACAGATAAAAAATAAATGGAAAGCAATTGCTCCTTCGCAGCCATTTGATTATTCTTTTATGGATGAGCAATTCAATAATCTTTATACCACTGAACAACAAACGGGACGCATATTTATTACGTTTGCTATACTGGCCATTTTAATTGCTTGTCTTGGTTTATTTGGGTTGGCCACTTATGCAGCTGAGCAGCGTACAAAAGAAATAGGAATTCGTAAAGTATTGGGAGCATCTGTCAGCAATATTGCAGGTATGTTGTCAAAAGATTTTTTAAAGCTCGTAATTATTTCTGCAGCAATTGCTTTTCCCGTGGCATGGTGGGCAATGAATAAATGGCTTGAAGATTTTGCATACCGCGTATCGATTGGCTGGTGGGTGTTTTGCGCTGCCGGTATTTTAGCTCTCCTGATTGCGTTATTAACAGTAAGTTTCCAGGCAATAAAAGCAGCATTGATGAACCCGGTAAAATCTTTACGAACGGAGTGAGAGTAATGAGAAAAAACTGACTGCTGCCATGTGTTGAGAACTGAATAAAATAAAGTATACGCCGCTGTTTATAAATTTGGCCTGACTGAATTAGCCTTATTTATTGCGATCAGAATTATATCAGTTATAAACCTCTATAGTAATCTTCATGAATGTATACCATTCATGCTTCTTCAACTATTAACCATGAGATGACATGTTTTTGATTTAAGTTTTGTTGCTTTGCACATAATCGCGTTTATGAAACCTGCAAATGCGCTTCACGCAAATTCAGAAATAGGAACACTCAAAAGATTATTAATCCATAGCCCTGATGGGGGCATAAGTAAAGTAGTTCCCGCCAAATTCAAGGAATGGCTTTACGATGATACAGTCGATCTTTCGCAGATGAGAAAAGAGTATAACGAGTATATAAAATTACTCCTCTATTTTCTTGATCCTGATAAAATTCCCTATGTACTGGAGTATGAACAAAAGCAACGCAATAAAAAACAGCCTGATTGCTATAAGCCGGGGCACCCGGATTATTTCAGAAGCGATAATGTGATGGACTTTGAGTACCTGCTTGGCCTTACATTGCAGGAAGACGCTACACGACAAAAAATAATTTCTGCCGTTTGCGGATGGGAAGGATGCAGCTTTGCTACAGAACGCAAACTGGAGGCAATAGAAGACCCGTTCAAGTTAGCGAAAGTACTTATAACCGGCGTGTTGTATTCAAATGATAAGCTATCAAGTGAATTTCTCCTGGCCCCTTTGCCTAATCTTATTTTTACGAGAGATATTGGGATCCAGATAAATGATCATTTGTTGTTGAGCAATGCGGCTACAGCCGCAAGGGAAAGGGAAACACTGCTTACTAAGTTCATTGCGTATTATTATTTTTTCTGTAACGACCAGCAAAAGGTGATCGAGATATCAGAGTCAAGCGACTTTTTTTTACTCAATGAGCAGGAACAAAAAGAATATAAAACATCCGTTGAAGGTGGCGATGTAATGATGATATCGCCAAATCACTTACTGATAGGCTGCAGTGAGCGAACAACTGCTACGGCGGTTGATGAAATTATCCATAAGATTTTTTCCAACCGTAATACGGGCATTGAAAAAATCACCATACTAAAAATTCCGAAGCAACGGGCTATCATGCATATTGATACGGTATTTACGCATATACGAAAAGACACCTGGATAATGTATGGGAAATTTTCGGAGCGTGTTATGCACAAGCGGAATGAACAGCAATATGCCTACTATCTGCATTTGCTTGGCAATAATGATCTGCACGATTCTGAAAGCATAGAAATACTGAGGTTTTATAAACCGTTGAATGAACAATATGATGCAGGCAAGAATTATCGGCATGATATAAGCAATAAGATAAAAGGGCTCGAATCTTTACTACACAATATTAGCATGGACGATTTTGGCATAGATGAAAGCGAGGTAAAAATCATCTATAGTGGCAATAATAAATTTCCTTTTGACGAAAGAGAGCAATGGACTGATGCATGTAATCTGCTGGCATTAAAGAATGGTGTTGTTGTTGGTTACGACAGGAATGAAGAAACATTTAAAGGTTTTGAAAAAAATGGTTTTACAGTTATTACAGCAAAAGCACTTTTTAAAAAATTTGAGAATAAAGAATTAAAACCTTCCGATGTTGAAAACACTTTGATATTACTTCCGTCTGCAGAGCTGTCCAGGGCAAGAGGTGGCGCTCACTGTATGAGCATGCCGTTATTAAGAGAAAACATATGATACAATGAGTAAAATAGCTTCCACAATATTGATGGTTCGTCCTGCGAGTTTTGGCTACAATGAAGAAACCGCAGCCAACAATGTTTTTCAAACTTCAGTGCAAACATTAACACAGCAGGAGATACAGGAAAAAGCTGTAAAGGAGTTTGATGATTTTGTGGCAACGTTGCGAAAAAACAATGTTGAAGTAATTGTTGTGGACGATACTGTTCTTCCAAGAAAACCCGATGCTATCTTTCCCAACAATTGGTTTTGTACGCTGGAGAATGGCATTGTGGCTGTATTTCCAATGTTCGCACCTAACAGGCGAATAGAAAAGCGCACTGATATTTTACACTCCCTGGCTGCAAAATATAATGTGAAAGACATGCATGACTCGAGTGAGTATGAGGCACAAAATATTTTTTTGGAAGGAACAGGCAGTATGATAATTGATCAGGAAAATAAAGTTATATATGCGTGCCTTTCTCCGCGAACAGATGAAATGTTACTTCGCCGCTTCTCAGACGCCCACGGCTACAAAGTTGTGCTCTTTCATGCGCAGGATGAAAATGGAACTGATATTTATCACACAAATGTTATTATGCATCTTGGTGAAGATTATGCAGTTATTTGTCTTGAATCTGTCAATAACGAAACAGAACGTAAAGCTGTATCCCAAACGCTTATTACTACAGGTCATGAAATAATTCCGGTAACACTGCAACAGGTTCATGCTTACGCCGGCAATATGCTGCAGGTGAAGAATAAATTTGGAAAAAAATTTACCCTGCTGAGTAATCATGCATTTGCCTCACTTACAAAACAGCAAAAACAAATATTAGAAATGCATACACACTTACTGCCCGTTGATATTTCAACAATCGAAACTATTGGTGGTGGAAGTGTGCGATGCATGATGGCAGAAATTTTTCTGGAAAAGAAACAAGCAAATCTTTCCTGAATATTTTTTAAATCAACCCGATAAATGTTAAAAAACTTGCTGAAAACTGTTCTGCAACTTTATTTTCTTTCTTTAACCGCGGATATTAAATTTACAAATCAATTATAATGATTAATGAAAGTAGCTATATACAGCCGTGGACTTGATCCTAACCTTAAAGCACAGTTAATTATTTTGCTTGCCGAACTTCAAAAATATGATATAGAGATCCTTCTGTTGCATGCATTGGCTTCTGATAATTTAACCATCAATACAAAAGGCATAAGCCTGTTTTCAAATTCTTCCGAACTCGATGCGTCGGTTGACTTTTTTATAAGTTTGGGAGGCGATGGAACTATGCTCGATTCTGTAGTGCTGGTAAGTGATAAAAATATTCCTATTCTTGGTATTAATTTTGGCAGGCTTGGTTTTCTTGCAAGTATTGGCAAAGAAGAATTAACAGTTGCAGTAGATGCATTGACAAACGGAACATATGTTGTGGATAAGCGCGAACTCATCCACCTGGATGCAAGTATTCCTTTGTTTGGGAATGCACCCTTTGCCTTAAATGAATTTGCTATTCATAAACGCGATACCTCGCCAATGGTAAAAATCCATACCTATCTCAACGGCGAATTTTTGAATACTTACTGGAGTGATGGCTTAATTGTTTCCACACCAACGGGCTCTACCGGTTATAATATGAGTTGTAATGGCCCTATTGTATTCCCTGAATCTTCAAGTTTTGTGATTACTCCGGTAGCGCCACATAACCTTAATGTAAGACCTATTGTTGTGTCGAATAGTAATATTATTTCGTTTGAAATTGAAGGCCGCAGTGATCAAATCATCTGTGCAATGGATGCGCGTCGTGAAATAGTTGATAAAGACATTCAGCTTGCCATAAAAAAAGAAAAATTTACGGTAAGCTTAGTGCGGTTGAATGAAAACAATTTTCTTTCTACCCTTCGGGCCAAATTAATGTGGGGCCTCGATACAAGAAATTAATTACTTGAGGCACCTTCCTCGACAAGATTTACTATCCCAAGGTTGAAAAGTAAAGGAAGAAATTGGTATAAGTTTTGTTTTATCAGAAGGGGTTATTTGTTAAGCCAACCTATGAAAGGCGCCCTGCCCGTGCAGATGGCAGGGTTTTTTATTTTATTTACTATGAGTTCAAACACATGAATAAAGCAAATAAAATAAAATTATTATGCAATAAAAACGTTGAGGCAGAGTTACCCTCATTTTATCCCCTTAATCATGGTTTGAAATAAAATTTTTATTAAAGTTTATTAGTTGTCTCAAACTATCATAAACTTTGCAACACATATTCGTTATCTTTTCACTTGTTTCAGTAATATGCCGGTTTACAATCAGTCGCGAAGCAGAGTCATCCAATTAATTTTTATCGCCGTTTTTATTGTTATTATAGCACAACTACTCCATCTGCAATTATTTTCCTCAGAATATAAAATCCAGGCAGAGAACAATGCTATCTTTCGCAAGGTAGTGTATCCTGATCGGGGCATTATTTACGACAGAAAAAAAAGGGCGATCCTTGAAAATACCGTAATGTATGACCTGATAGTTACGCCAAGTGAAAGCAAAGGAACAGATACAGCAACAATGTGTGACATTTTAGGCATCGATACAGCGGAATTCAAAAGAAGAATGATTGCTGCCATTATTAAGAACACCAGCTATAAACCCAGTGTATTTGCGCCACTTGTTTCCGATGAAATATATGCCCGTTTGAATGAAAATATGTACAAGTTCAATGGATTTGTTTTGCAGGAAAGGCCGGTGAGAAAATATCCTTATAATGCTGCTGGTAATGTGCTTGGTTATCTTGGTGAAGTTGATACTAATTTCCTGCGACGGCATAAAGATGAAGGATACGAAATGGGAGATTATGCCGGCATGACCGGTCTTGAACGCAGTTATGAAAAAGTATTAATGGGGCAGCGCGGCGTTCAACGTTTTATTCGCGATAACAAGAACCGTATTCAGGGCCCTTATGAAAACGGGATATTTGATACCGCTGCAATTGCTGGCAGAAATCTTTACACCAGCATGGATATAGACCTGCAGCTGCTCGCAGAAAAATTACTGCAAAATAAAATTGGCAGTGCGGTAGCCATTGACCCAAAAACAGGTGGCATTCTTGCTATGGTAACAAGTCCGTCTTACAATCCTAATTTATTAACAGGTTCACAGCGAAGACAAAATTTTGGCAGACTTGTTTTGGACACCGCAAGACCATTATTAAACAGGGCTATTAAAGGCCAATACCCGCCCGGCTCTACATTCAAACCAATGGGTGCCTTAATAGCATTGGATGAAAAATTAATTACACCCTCTTATGGCTATCCATGTGGTGGTGCTTATTATGCATGCGGTCGGCCAGTAAAATGTGAGCACAATGATGCGGGGCATGCAGCCAACCTGCGTCTTGCATTAGCCCACTCCTGTAACTCTTATTTTTCAAATATATTTCGCATGGCGATAGATAATCCTGCTTATGAAAATCCGCAGGCAGGTTATCTAAAATGGAAAGAATACATGAATGCTTTTGGAATGGGCGTGCCTCTAAATGTTGATTTACCAAGCGAAGATCGCGGCAATATACCTGACACGGCAAGATATAATAAAGATTTTGGTGGCTTTGCAAGGTGGAACAGTTGCAATATTCTTACACTTGGTATTGGCCAGGACAGGATGCTTGCCACGCCGCTTCAACTGGCAAATGTAATGTGCTTTATTGCCAATAAAGGATATTATTATGTACCACATTTTGTAGACAGTATAGAAAATGAAACTGCTGAGGACACTCTTTATCTGGGCAAATACAGGAGAAGGCATAACGTAACACATATTTCCAATCAGGATTTTGAAGCCGTACAACTTGCCATGCTGGATGTAACAGAGTCAGGTACCGCAGTTGGAGCAAAAATTGAAGGCATAAATATTTGTGCAAAAACGGGTACTGCGCAAAATCCGCATGGCAAAAATCACTCACTCTTTGTAGCTTTTGCACCAAAAGAAAATCCTAAAATAGCTATTGCCGTAGTCGTTGAAAATGCGGGTTTTGGTGCAACATGGGCTGCTCCTATTGCTTCTTTAATGATAGAAAGATATTTGAACGATAGTATTTCTACACCCCGACTTGCAGAAGTTGAAAGGATCACAAAAGCTGATCTTATTCCTGAGGCAATAAAACACTGGTACGTAGTGCAGGATTCTTTGAAGCTGGCAAAACTGGCAAAACAAATTGATGCTGATAAAGCCCCAACATTTGAAAACACTACGGATACAAGGAAAATTACTTTTGACCCCGAAGTTGAGCCATACAGGAAAGAATCTGACAGCGGCAATACTATCAAACAGAGATTACCAATCATAAAACCGGGCGAAAAGCAAAAGAAACAAATTAAGGGAAATGAGTAGTGTCTATAATAATTCGATTTCTAAGGGTGTTGACTGGCTTACGATATGGCTCTATGCAATGATAGTGAGTGTTGGAATACTGTGCATTTTTATGGTGGAATATGATCCCGACAAATTCACACTCAGCTCTTTCTTTACTTTCAACACAAACTACAGTAAGCAGTTACTTTTTGCAGGTATTTGCGTTTTGGTGGCAATATTTATTTTATTAAGCGATAGTAAACTATACACTGCTTTTTCCAATCTTCTTTATGTGTTTGGCATCCTGCTTATGTTACTCACTTTTGTGATTGGGAAGGATATCAACGGATCAAAAAGCTGGATCCCTTTAGGAGGAGGCTTTAATTTACAACCTGCAGAGCTCTGTAAAATTTTTACTGCGCTGGCTCTTGCAAAATATTTATCCCGTTTAGAAACTGATTTTTCTAAAACCAGATCACAAATTGTTGCTGCAGTTTTGGCTATGACCCCGGCCCTTTTATCTGTTATGCAACATGAAACAGGCTTGGCACTTGCCTATTCAAGTTTTTTTATCGTGATGTACCGGGAAGGTTTGCCGGGAATAATATTGGTAATTGGATTTTCTTTCGGAGCTCTTGTTATTGCCACGTTAATCATAGAGAAAAATATACTGGCTATTATTCTTACTGCAATTGCCCTGGCTGCTATTTATTTTATGCGCAGGGATATAAAGAGGAACAAAGCTCTTCTGATTGCCATTATAGGCGTATGGGTGATGTGCGTAGGTATACAGCGATTTGCTGTGCCATATATTTTCAATAATGTTTTTGAATGTTACCAAAGCCAGCGTATTTACAATGCAGTAGGGAAAGATTATGATTGCAGCCAGAACAAAAGTGCACAAAAAGAAGAAGCTACTACCAAACAGGTAAAAAAACCCGATGATTACAATGTGCGTCAAAGCAAGATCGCCATTGGCTCCGGGGGTCTCTTTGGAAAGGGATTTTTAAAAGGCACACAAACACGTGGTAAATATGTTCCTGAGCAACACACCGATTTTATTTTCACCTCGTTGGGCGAAGCATTTGGTTTTGCAGGCTGTTTTGTTTTCCTGATCTTATACCTGCTGTTACTTTTCAGAATAGTATGGATCGCAGAACGGCAGCGAAGTACTTTTAGCCGGGTGTATGCATACTGTATTGCAAGCATCATATTTTTTCATATCTCGGTAAATGTATGTATGACGATTGGTTTATTCCCCATCATAGGTATTCCATTGCCTTTGGTGAGTTATGGAGGCTCCTCGCTGCTTACATTTACAGTGTTGATTTTTATTCTGATCCGCCTGGATGCTGACAGGCAAATGGTGCTGAGATAAAGCCCCCTGACTCCCTAAAGGGGATTTATTTCAAGTTGATTATCATGCAAATTTTTTGACCACTTTTTTTAAAATATTCTTTTTTATTTTTGTATATTATACGATACATGTCCGATATACATTTTGATATTACTCCAACTACAATTCAGCACCAGGAAGACCATCTTCGAATTGATTTTTCAACGGGAAAAATTACTGCTACCTTAGCTGGTTTTATTTTCTTGGATAAAGACGCAAATGTATTTGTTGCTTACTTGCCCTCCTTAGAGGTCTCTGGTTATGGTTCTACTGTTAATGATGCTCAAGAAATGTTTAAATTTTCAATTAAAGATTTTTTTGACTATCTAACTCAAATATCTATTGAAGAAGTTCAGCGGGAATTAAGAAAGTTGGGATGGAAAAAAAATTCACATTTCAACAAAAGGTTTTCAAAAGACCAAGTAAACATTCGCGACCTGTTAAAAGATTACAATATAGAAGAATCTACTTTACAAAGAATAACTTTATCTGCTGCTTAAATGGGTAATTTTAGACCCCTACCTACTAAGTGTTGGGAAGCGTTTCTTACTTTTCATGGATACACATATTCTGGAAGAACAAAAGGAAGTCATGACCAATGGACAAAAAAGGACCATAGAACTATTCCTGTGTGGGGCAATGAAAAAATGATTCCAGCACTGCACTTAAAAACCGGCTGCTATTCTATCGGCTGCACTTTAGATGATTTATATAAATGGAGTGCTGTAAATTGTTAACAATCTACTCTTGCGTGTAAAATGACATACTTGTCTTTATCTTTTATATTCCGGCAAATGAACAACTATTTGTCCTTAGTTGCAATCTGCCCCGACACACTGGGTCATACTCTTGCGCTTTTAGTAATCTCTTGAACAAGAAAACTTTCCTTTTTGTCACATAAATTTGCGATTTACTTTTATTAATAACTTCCCCTGTCTGCCAACAGGCAGGCTTCAGGGAATAGGGTTCATGAAAATCATTCCACTTTCAGAAGGTGTATTTACTGTAGATAAAACAAAGCTCTTTGTTCCTTTTAACGAAGACAGTGATATTTTACAGCAACGCCCTTCAGGCAGTCTTCTGGTTGAAGTGTTGCCTTTTGTTGTGATCACAAACACAGATATTTTGTTGCTTGATACGGGCCTTGGTTTTTCACGTAACGGTGAATTACAGATACATACAAATCTGAAAACAAATGGCATACAAGCTGATGACATTACAAAAGTATTACTTACCCATTTGCATAAAGATCACGCAGGTGGTGTAAGTATGAAAGATAAGCTTGGTCATTTCCATATTGCATTTCCCAATGCCACCTATTATGTGCAGGAAAAAGAACTCGCCTTTGCAATGGATACCGGTTTCCCGTCTTTTATGACTGAAGAGATTGGCGTCCTGGAAAACAATCCAAAAGTTGTTTTATTAAATGGCGATGGCAATATTGATGAATATATCTCTTATCATGTAACAGGCGCTCATAGTCCATATCACCAGGTATATTGGATAAAAGAAAATAATGAGACTATTTTTTTTGGTGGAGATGATGCTCCACAGCTACAGCAAATGAAAAGCAGGTTTGTTGCAAAATATGATTATGATGGAAAAAAAGCAATGCAATTGCGTCATCAGTGGTGGAAGCAAGGCAAAGAGCAGCACTGGACATTTTTATTTTATCACGATGTAAGAACTCCGGTTTATAAATTTGGTTAAGTACAAGTATGATTTTATTCTCATTGACGATTTACGATTTTCAACCCAAAGTTTTACTGAAATGAATGTAGCATTTTTTTAAAAAAAAATCTCACAAGCTTAGTAAGTTATTTGTGTACCTGTTCCTGTGATTCTCTCTTTTCCTGTTGCTTTTTATATGCCATTATTAAGAGTGCGCCTAAATTTTTGTGAGGTGGAACATAATCATCAAACAATTCATTATTGCCGAATCTTTTTGAAAGTGACGTCCACAATTGTGGCCAGTTAAGATCATGACCCTGGCGCAATTCTTCAAGAATGGTGTAGATGATCGGCTGATTTACCAAACCACTGCCCGTTTGCTTTGATGCAATAATTTGTGCTGTAGGGCACACCTTTAATATCTTATCAAGGCTTTGATAACCGCCGCAGCTTCCAAGAAATATTACCTTACCTGATGACGATAGCTGATTAATTGTTGAAGGTAACCAATAGCTGTGGCCACGGTGAATTACAAGAGTAGGTTCCAGGTTTTTTGTGGCGAGATAATCATTAAGATCGCTTTGTGCTTTTGCATCAAGGTTCTTTTTTTCATCAAGGGGTTTATTAGAATAAATAACTACAGGTATTCCCCTGGCTGAAGAAACGTTAACCCACTCCGTGCTATAACTGGTTTTCCAATTTGCATTGTGGAACTTGTTCAGAAAACCGTTGAAACCAGTTTGCCCGTCCTTATCACCATAAAAGAATTGCTGCACGATGATTTTTCTGGAACTATCCTGAAGATTTTTAACAGGCATATAATAAACAGGAGGAATTCCTAAATCTTCAGATATGTTAATATGTTGCGTAGTATCCATAGAAAGAAAAAGTGTATTTAAAATACCGTAGATGTCGGTGCCTCTTACGTTTTTCTTTTTCTTTGCCTGGTCAAGGTTATATTTTACCTGGTTTAAAATTAGTTGCTGCACATCAGAATCATTTATGCTTGCATAAGAATTAGCCACATCTACGGCGTCTTCAAGATTTGTTGTTTTATCAAGGTTATTCGCAAATGCTTTCATCAGCAGTTGAGCATTGGGCTTTTCCATCCTTTTTAAAAAATCATCGAGGGTATTGTAATTAGCTGCCATTTTTATCCACTTCTTAAAATGGTCAAAACGTACACTCATCAGTAATGAATCGGCCCGCGGAACTTCCATATGCTGCCATACCCTTGGATACACGCCTTTTACATAGCTGGAAGTATAGATCACTTCTTCTCCTACAATTGCCATGTAATACAGATCCTGTGCATTGAGTGGCTCTAATATTTTAAATCGTACTTTTTCATCGGCAACATCATGCAACCCGTTGATAGTATTAATGAAAGGATCAATTGCTTTTTTTTCCAGCTTGGAAAGAAGACCAACCATTCCCATAGGTGTGTCACGCATGCGCACTCTGTCTGCATAATCAATTTGAGTTCGCACAAGCAGTTTATAATATTTTACATCATTATCCATTACCGCATTGATCTCATCAAAAGTTATTTTACCATGATAAATATTATCAAGGAAAGGAAATAACTGGCGACCTGTTTTTGACAGCGCCATTGTACTGATAACATGTACCAGCGTATCAGGATTGTAACGAATTTTTGTTGCCAGGGCACTTGTGGAGGCCGCATAATTATATAAGGTCTCAGGATCACGACGGGCTATAGCACTTATCACGCTATCCGTAAATGGAAGGTTAGGATTTTGGCTTAAAACTGTAATTGCTCTGTCAGGATATTTACTGCAGTATTTAAGAATAACGATATTATTGCATTTTTCAATTGCGCTGTCATCACTAAATGCAATGGTATGAATCAATATTTTGCCAATCTCATACGGGTAAGACCAAATATTACTCTCAATTGACTGATTATTTTTTTCCACATTCATGCACTCCACATAATCATGCAGAAGCTCCGGTAAAACTGAATATTTCAGCCCTTCATATCTGCAGGCGCTTATATAAGCAAGAAGGGTTTCATTTAGGCCCCGAAGAAATTTGATTTTATTATTATTATCGAGAGATGAATCCGCTTCTATTGTGTCTTTGATATTATTGACGGTTTTTGTAACCGTATTTGTTAATTCCTGGTTCAATGATTCATTGGATGTGGGCGTAAACATATTGTCATCCTTCCGGTCTAATAACAATATCTTTTTTTGGGTAGCCTCAACATTCTCATGAAAAAAGAGCCTTGAAAGCGGGATTTTGCCATAGTTAGATGGTTGGGCAAATATGATTTGGGAAATAACCAGTAAAAAAAACAGTAAAAAAAATTTTTTCATTCGTTCGTAGTGAATAGTACTCTCAATATTATACTCTGCAAATTTAGTATTCTATGGGCGCTTAACAATAAGATAATGCCTTAAGCGTGCCAAATATGTTTTGTAAAATTATTTTTGTGTAAAGGTTTTGTTAATGGAAAAAAAAGAAAAAAAAGTTTTGGTTGCAGATGATGAAAGGGATATACTTGAAATTATCAATTACAATCTGAGCAACGAAGGTTATGATGTTTACACTGCAAAAGATGGTAATGAAGCGCTTGATATTGCCAGAAAGATTCATCCTGACCTTATAATACTCGATATAATGATGCCTTACAAAACGGGCATGGAAGTTTGCCAGATATTACGCTCTTCGGAAGAGTTTAGGGATATGCTTATTATTTTTCTTACAGCGCTTAATGACGAAACTTCACATATAAAAGGCCTTGAATCCGGTGCTGATGATTATGTAAGCAAACCCATTAGTCCAAAAGTACTTGTCAGCCGTGTAAATGCATTATTCCGCAGAATACATAAGGAAGATGGCAAAACAATTTCTATCGGTAATCTAACAATTGACCCTATAAAATTTGTTGTTACAGTTAACGGGAATGATGTAACTCTTGCCAAAAAAGAATTCGAGCTTCTGTATCTTCTCGCTTCAAAACCCGGACGTGTTTTTCTCCGCAATGAAATATTAAGCCTGGTATGGGGACAGGAAGTAATAGTAGGTGACAGAACTATTGATGTGCATATAAGAAAAATAAGACAAAAATTAGATCTTGATTGCATTACTACTGTAAAGGGTGTGGGGTATAAATTCAATTTGCATTAAAGTCATTTCACAAGCACAAATTAAATATCGATTAAAAAAACTATACCTTGCAAATTGGTGTAAATGCGAAGCCATAAAGGCCATGTTCCTTCCAAAAACTCGCTTACAAATTTTTAATCGATTAACTTGCAGCAATATTAACAACGATTCTTTTATTACAAGGTAATGCGGTAGTACAATGTTTAATGCGAAAAATCTTTCACCAAACAAGTTATCCTTTTTTACAGCTCTTTGCTTGTCTTTCCCCGTCAGCATTGCTTTTTATATAGTAAGCAGTAATTTTTATGCTGGTTTAAGTGCATTTGTAGTTACACTGCTTGGCAGTTATTTACTTATCCGTTTTGTGCTTGAGTCTTTCATTTATCGGAAGTTAAAACTCATTTATAAATTCATTTACCAAACAAAAGCAAGCAAAAAAGAAGAAATGTATTACAAATATATTCTTCCTAAAAAAAGCGTGGACGAGGTAAGGGAAGATGTAGAAGAATGGGCAAAACAAAAAAAAGCGGAAATAGAAGCTTTGCGGAATGTGGAAATTTACAGGAAAGAATTTCTTCAAAATCTCTCACATGAGTTTAAAACGCCCATATTTACTATACAAGGGTATGTAGATACCTTATTAAATGGCGCTCTTGAAAATCCTACGGTTAACAGAAAATTTTTGGAGAACACTTATAAGAATGTGGAGCGAATGGTAAATCTCATAAATGATCTTGATGAGATTACCAAACTGGAAAGTGGTGAGCAATCGTTGTATAAAGAGAACTTTATTATACAGGACCTTATCAAATACATTTTTGAAACACTTTCCATAAAGGCTGCCGAACAAAATATAAAATGCAGTATTAAAAAAGGCTGTGAGCAACCTGTTTATGTTTTTGCCGACAAAGAAAAAATATCGAGAGTACTGACAAACTTAGTAGAAAATGCATTTAAATATGGAAAGCAGGGTGGCAATATTATTGCAAGCATTTATAGGACTGATGAAACGCATGTGCTTGTAGAAATAAGTGATGATGGCATTGGCATTGCCGAAGAACATTTACACCGCATATTCGAACGTTTTTACCGTACTGATCCCGGACGTAGCCGCAATATTGGTGGTACAGGTTTGGGTCTTGCTATTTGTAAGCATATTATAGAAGCGCATCACCAAACTATTCATGCCCGAAGTACGATAGATGTGGGCACCACAATAGGTTTTACACTTGAAGCAAAAAAGGATTAGGTTTTTCTTTCTCCTTGCAGGTTCCTTTAGTATCTCCTCAAATTACGGTGATGGCATTGTATCGATGGAATTATAAATGGCGTAAGTAAGCCAGGGCCGATCTTCTTTTTGATAATGACGTATCCTCAGTTCTTTTTTTAAAAAATTTATCACTTGCTGAAATAAAGATGGATATATGTTCCGGTCGTGCAACCAGTGCCTCATTAATTTTTGACTTAAGTGGTCTTTTACCGCTGATTAATTCATGAACAAGCTGCACGATCAATATTTTTATACTATCATCTATAGATTGTTTTGATGTAGTATATACAAGACTATCAATCTCATTAAGGATATGTTTGGCGGCATGTCTTTTATTATCAGCCCGGATAAATTTTTTTGCAAGATCATCAGAAATTTCAATAAGAGTAGGCATTATATTAGGATAGCGTGATTAATTACCAATAGACCGTTGACAAAATAAAAAAAGTAAAGCATCAAGGCCTTACTTCTACTGGCATAAAGTTATAGATAAGTTTTATAAAAACAAGAAAGAGTGCCATAAAAATTCATGTGTGAAAATATTTACACAAAAATTTTTGCATTGTCTGCAACGAGGTTCTAAAGCAATAAATGAGAAGCAAGGATGTATTGATCAATGCAAATTTGCAAGCTAATGTTGAAAGAAACTTAGGATTTAGCTGTAGGTTCCTGCGAGGCGGCATTAGCTGAAGATTTTACCCGCTGATCTTTTTCATTCATGCCTTCTTCCAACTCATTTTTTACATTATTCTTTGCATCATTAAACTCCCGCATGCCACGACCCAGGCCCTTCATAAATTCAGGAATTTTGCGAGCCCCGAATAATATTAATATTACTACTGCTATTAGTAATATTTCCTGCCAGCCAAAATTGCCCATATTATTAATTTTAATCGTTAATAATAAATACCCGAAATTAATATTCTTACAGCTACGTTAAAACTAAAATTAAAGATATGCAGCATTAGAGATTCATACAAAGGATATTCAATATTTTAACATTAGAAAATAGAATTTCTCCATTCCATGTGCAATAATAATTAAGTGCATTCGGTAACCAGAAGTTAGTAACTAGTTCGAAAATAAGAAGTCCCGGTAAAAAATCGGGCATGAAAAATAGAACGTGCAAGAAGAATGATATCGATATTCATAGGCACAGGCTTTACGAATAATGTCACAAAAACTATAGCCTATTTCAAATAAAAAACTTTTCAAACAAAATAGCAGCAGCAGGAAATTTTTATGCAAATTCGAAAAATAATAAACGGCAAACCAACAACGCAGCCCGAAGGGATAAATTAAGCCACTGCTTTCTTTACAAGTTCCGCAGCTTCACTCAATAAAATAGCAGACTGAACTTTCAAACCACTTTCATCAATCAGTTTTTTTGCTTCTTCTGCATTTGTTCCTTGTAACCGAACAATAATGGGAATATTGATATTCCCCAATTTATTGTAGGCCTCAATAACGCCGGCTGCCACACGATCGCAGCGGACAATACCACCGAAGATATTTATGAGAATTGCCTTTACATTTGGATCTTTCAGAATGATGCGAAAACCAGCTTCCACCGTTTGTGCATTCGCAGTGCCACCCACGTCCAAAAAGTTCGCAGGTTCGCCGCCGCTGAGCTTTATCATATCCATCGTTGCCATCGCAAGTCCTGCTCCATTAACCATGCACCCCACATTCCCATTAAGTTTTACAAAATTTAAATTATATTGACCAGCTTCCACTTCTGTTGGATCTTCTTCTGTAATATCCCGCATTGCTGCAAGATCGGGATGACGCATCAATGCATTCTCATCAAGATTCATTTTGCAGTCAACCGCAATAATTTTTTCATCACTTGTTTTGAACAACGGGTTTATTTCAAGCATACTGCAATCCAGGCCTGTATATGCATTGTATAAATTGGTGACAAACCTTACGCAGTTTTTAAATGCTTCCCCGCTCAGCCCAAGATTGAATGCAATCTTTCTTGCCTGGAATGCAAGCAAGCCTCCCGAAGGGTGAACCCATTCTTTAAAAATTTTTTCAGGCGTCCTATGCGCCACGTCTTCAATATTTACGCCACCCTCAGTGCTATACATGATAACGTTTCTGCCCTTCGTACGGTCAAGCAAAATAGAGAGATAAAATTCTTTTACCGGATTAGGCCCCGGATAATAAACATCCTGTGCAATTAATACTTTGTTTACTTTTTTACCTGCCGCTCCCGTTTGAAGAGTAACTAATATATGACCCAAAATATTTTTGGTAATAGTTGCTATATCTTCCAGACTTTTAGCCACAGCCACCCCACGTTGCTCCGTGCCTATTATTTTTCCTTTTCCGCGTCCGCCCGCGTGTATTTGCGCTTTAACTACTGCAAAGTTATTACCCGTTTGAGTTTTAATTTGCCTGTATGCCTCTTCGGCAGCCATTACTGTATCTACCGCAATGCCTTCCTGTATAGGCACATTGTATTTTGTAAGCAATTCTTTAGCCTGGTATTCGTGGAGATTCATAGAGGTAATTTTGATGACGAAGATAAGTAAACAGTTCGCAGTTTACTGAGGGCAGTCTTTAGTTTTTTTGATTAATGTGATGCCGGAAATTTTCCGGTGAGCTATTAGTTTTTATTTTGATACCAGCTTTTTGTACAGTTGCATTGTCTCTTGCTTCCCCCTTAGGCAGATCAAAGTTTTTTTCATGGGATCCGGAAGATCTCTTAAGACTTAACATATCTTCTCCACTTCTCAATCACATTGCGCATATCATCCGGAAGAGAAACTTTAAATAACATTTCTTTTCTTGTAATTGGATGTTTGAGTCCAAGGGTCTTTGCATGCAGAGCACAGCGCGGGCAAATTGCAAAACAATTTTCTACAAACTGTTTGTATTTGCTGTAAATAGTACCTTTTAAAATTTTATCGCCACCATATTCTGCATCATTGAATAATGTGTGACCGATATGTTTCATGTGCACGCGTATCTGGTGTGTACGCCCTGTTTCAAGCACGCATTCTACCAGCGTAACATAATTAAACCTTTCCAGTACTTTGTAATGTGTAATCGCATGCTTTCCACGCTCACCTTCAGGATAAGCGTCAAACATTTTTCTGAAACGCTGATGACGACCAATATGTGCAATAATAGTTCCTTCGTCCTTTTTCATATCACCCCAAACAAGTGCAACATATTTTCTTGATACTGAATGATTAAAAAATTGCTTTGCAATACTTGCTGTTGCTTCGCCTGTTTTTGCGATCACAAGCAAACCAGTTGTATTTTTGTCAATGCGGTGCACCAACCCATAACGGGGTAATATATCTTCAGTGAGTTTGGGATTTTGTTGCAGCAAGTGATACGCAACGCCATTTAATAAAGTACCGGTATAATTACCCACGCCTGGATGTACTACCATATTAGGAGTTTTATTTAGTACCATGATTACTTCATCCTCATATACAATATCTAAAGGAACAGGCTCCGGTTTAACTTCCGTCTGTTCAGGATTGGTTAAACTCAGGAGAATAATTTCATCAGCTGGCTTTACTTTGTAATTGCTTCTTACAGTATGACCATTTACAGTAAGAAAGCCGGCTTCAATTCCCTGTTGAATTTTGTTGCGGCTTGCATTTTCAATTCTTTGCTGTAACCACTTATCAATACGCACAGGCTCCTGGCCTTTGTCAACATGAAAAGATCTTCGTTCGTATAACTCTTCATTATTCTCTTCCTGCACTATTTGCGGTTCTTCATCCATGTACTGTGCTGTTTCAATTGCTTGCAAAAATAAGTGATGGGAAAAGATGCAGAATGCAAAAGATGTTTATCAGGCTTTCATCACTGTATAACGTTTGAATGAGCAAAATAAAAAATTGTATTAAAGGAAGTTATGATCTTCCCTCTTTGCGTTTAATTTTTAAAGGATAACTTTTCAAAACTTTAAAAGATGCATTCTCTTCAGCCGGTTGGATTGTTCCTTATTATTATAGATGTCTTTCATACAAATCGTAATCCTAAAAATATACATGCAAGAAGCATCGGGAAACAAACGCGGTAATAATCGGCTAAATAATTTCTCAATACATTTTTACCTTTGATGTATGAATAAAGTTGTTTTGCAGGATATTGGAGAAAGCCGCTACAAAGAAGTGTGGGATTATCAGGAAAATCTTTTGCAGGAAAATGTGACAGCAAAAGCACATCAGCAGCAACCAAGAAATTACCTGTTATTTACTGAACATTATCCGGTATACACGCTGGGCAAAAATGGCAAGGCCGCAAATGTGCTGATTAATGAAGAGCAGCGACTGAAAAGGGGTGTTGAATATTTTCATATCAACCGTGGAGGTGATATTACATTTCACGGGCCCGGTCAATTAGTTGGTTACCCGATATTCGACCTGGATCAATTTAAAACAGATTTAAGCTGGTACTTAAGGAGTCTTGAAGAAGTGATCATTCTTACAATTGCTGAATATGGTTTAAAAGGTGAACGCAGTAAAGGTGAAACAGGGGTATGGATTGAACCACTAATTAAAGGAAGTGAAAGAAAGATATGCGCGATGGGTATCCGTTGCAGTCGCTGGATCACGATGCATGGATTTGCGTTTAATGTAAATACTGACCTTTCTTACTTCGATCATATTATTCCCTGTGGCATACAAGGTAAAAAAGTTACTTCACTAAAAAATGAACTGGGTTACACTGTATCAATGACTGACGTGAAGGAAAAAGTAAAAAAGAATTTTGAGATAGTCTTTGAAGTGAAGATTGAAGAAAGTCCCGAAGTCAGAAAATCGAAAAGTCCGAAAGAAATAGAAGAATTAACCTGATTAATTCTTTTCTCCAACCTAAAAATCTTTCTGCAATAAAATTTTACTTCGCTCTTTTAACCTGTCATCCTCGTACAATTCAAAATTAAACCAGCCTGCGTGCTGAAAGTTTACTTTGTCAATAACAAGGTCCGTATCAGTAATATGGTTCAGGCTAAATAATTTTTTCCCATTAGTATCAAAAAAAATAAGTTTATAATTTTTTGTTGCAGCATCAGGGAGTTTAACTTCCACATATCCGTCAGGATTACTTACCACGTAAATGGAAGGTTTATAG
>DATBFI010000266.1:0-5174 GCA_036558585.1 Chitinophagaceae bacterium | reverse complement strand
CGCTTACACAGTCGATGGTGGCGAAGCGGGAACTTTAGAAGATGAAACCTTTAGTGCAGATGGTGTTAAGATCACTATCAATGGCGTAATTGCGCATCCCGGTTATGGAAAAAATAAACTGGTAAATGCAATAAAAATTGCCGGTGAAATTTTGGCTGCATTGCCAAAGAATGAATTTAGCCCTGAAACAACAAGCGGAAGAGAAGGATTTATTCATCCTGTAGCCATAAACGGTATCGCCGAAAAAGCAACTATTGAATTTATTGTTCGTGATTTTGATACGATCAATCTTTCAAAACATGAGGCAAGATTAAGAGTGATTGCAGATAATGTAATAAAAAAATACCCAAAAGCAACTTTACAATTTGAAGTGAATGAACAATACCGGAATATGAAAGAGGTGCTGGATAAAAATCAGCAGGTTGTAGATAATGCGAAAGAGGCATATAAAAGAGCTGGTCTCGAAGTGCGGAATGAACCTATTCGTGGTGGCACAGATGGCAGCCGTTTAAGTTTCATGGGATTGCCTTGTCCTAATATTTTTGCGGGCATGCAGGCCATACATAGTAAGCATGAGTGGGTTGGTGTAAAGGATCTGGAAAAGGCAGTAGAAGTGCTGATACAATTAGCGCAGGTATGGGAAGAGAAGAGTTAAACAACCTAAAATCAAAAACGGTTTTTACCTTAGCTTTAATGAAAGCTATCGTATATAAATCTACAGGAAGCTGGTATTTGGTTAAAACAGATCATCAAAGTTTTAACGCCCGCATAAAAGGAATTTTTAAAATTGACGAAATAACTTCTACCAATCCCATTGCAGTCGGTGACGAAGTGGGAATTGAAAAAGAAAATGATACAGAACAAACGGCTGTTATTACAAACATATACGACCGCAAAAATTATATAGCACGCTCCACACCTCACCATGGAAGACAAAGGCATATTATTGCATCGAATTTAGATCGGTTATTGATATTTGCTACACTGAGAAATCCCCGCACATCGCAGGGTTTTATTGATCGTTTTCTTGTGGCAGCAGAAGCATTTCATGTGCCGCCGATTATTGTTTTTAATAAAGCTGACCTCTACCGAAAAAAAGAAATGCACGAATTCGGGGAAAGAAAAAAAATATATACGTCAATTGGCTACACCACGCTGCTTACAAGTATGCAAACAGGTGAAGGCATTGATGATTTAAAAAACACATTGAAAGACAAAACAACATTAATCAGTGGGCATAGCGGTGTGGGTAAATCAGCCTTTATCAATCTTATTTTCCCGGAATTAATGTTGCGCACCCGCGATGTTAGCGACTGGAGCGGTAAGGGTATGCATACAACTACATTCGCCGAAATGTTTGACCTGCCTTTTGGAGGAAGGGTTATTGATACGCCGGGTTTGCGTGAATTTGGATTAACCGACATCAGCAAACAGGAACTATCACATTACTTTCCTGAAATGAGATCACGCTTAAGCGATTGCCAGTTCAATAATTGTGTACATGTTAATGAGCCGGGTTGCGCAGTAAAAAAAGCTGTGGAAGAAGGAAAAATTGCACTTGAACGCTACAAAAGCTATAGTAATATTCTTGACTCGATTGATGACAAAAATTACTGACGGCTTTTATTTTTTAAGATAATTGCTACTTCATTCACCACTTTCAGGCCTTTGCCCTTAAGTTGTGACAAAGTGATTCCGTTATAAATATTGTACTGCAGCGTTAAGGGATAACCTCGGTACTTAAAATTCCATTCAATATTATCTGCCTCGTCCATTTTGCCTACAAATCTAACTTTCTTATTCCGGCTTAGCTGGTTGGTAAACAAATAAAATTGTCGCAGGGAAGCGCTTTCATCGATAACGGTACTTAACGTGGTATTGTAATCATTCGGGTTCATACACTCCTATTTAGTATATATACATTATAATAACTTACATTTTTTGATTATTGGTTTAGTTTCCGGGCGGGATACATTGCTGATTTATATTGACGTGCTACCTCTGTCTTGGGGGGAAACAAATTTTAGCAACGTTTTCCTATGGCAAATATCGTGCTAAAAGGAAGGATAATTTCCGAATGTGATATTATCAAAATATAAAACAAGCAGTTAGTTTCGGGCATTTCGGAAATTATCCCACTAAGCATAGACAATAAAATTTTTATTTCGCTGCATTAAATTGGGAAAACCAGGAAGAATATTTTACGTAGTTATTTGCAATGCGTTCAATTTCTTCATGAATCATTTCTTTTGCAATATCTTTTACCTTTTTAGCGGGTACACCTGCGTAAACACAGCATTCCTCCACCAGGGTGCCTTCGAGTACCACGCTTCCTGCTGCTATAATTGAGTTGCTTCGTATCTCACAACGGTCCATCACTATTGCGCCCATTCCAATAAGCACATTATCATGTATAGTACAACCATGGACGATTGCATTGTGACCTATGGAGACATTATTGCCAATATTAGTTGGGTTTTTCTGGTATGTACAATGAATTACAGCTCCATCCTGCACATTCACCTTACTACCCATTTTAATATAATGCACGTCACCCCGGATCACTGCATTAAACCATACACTGCAATCCTCTCCCATTACAACATCTCCGATAACAGTAGCATTCGGAGCCACAAAACAATTATTGCCAATTTGAGGATGCTTATCAAAAAGAGGAAGTATAGTAGCCATACTAAAACAGTTTTGACTGAGTAATAATTTTTTTGAACCCTGACGAATACACCACGAATTTAAAATGAACAAATAACTTCGGCTAACTTAGTTACATATTTTTTATGCAGTATGACACAGCGTGAAATATTTTTAAAACATATTGCTCAAACTTCGGATGCGCCGATCGGGCTTGAAATTGTAAAAGCCAAAGGCATTTATCAATACGATACAAAGGGAAAGGCTTATATCGATCTTATTTCGGGCTTTAGTGTTGCAAATATTGGGCATTCACATCCAAAAATTATTGAGGCGGTTCAAAAGCAGGCCGAAGCTTACATGCACCTGATCGTATATGGTGAATTTATCGAAACGCCGCAGGTGGCTTACGCACAGCTCCTTACTGGTAACTTACCACCTGCACTCAATTGTGTTTATTTTACCAATAGTGGCGCAGAAGCTGCTGAAGGCGCAATGAAATTGTCAAAAAGAGTAACCGGTCGCTCAAAAATTCTTTGCTTTAATAAAAGTTACCATGGCAGTACACAGGGCGCATTAAGTTTAATGGGCGATGAATATTGGAGAAATGCATTTCGCCCGTTACTCCCGGAAGTGTATCATTTTGATTATGGAAGCGGGGAAATTCTAAGCGCCATTGATAACTCCACTGCTTGCGTAATCCTTGAAACAGTACAGGCTGAAAGCGGCGTAAACCAACCAGAAAAAGAATGGCTGCAGGCGATTCGTGCTAAATGTAATAAGCATGGCGTCTTAATGATATTGGATGAAATACAAACCGGTTTTGGAAGAACAGGTACACTTTGGGCGTTTCAGCAATCCGGTATTATCCCTGATGTCTTGCTGCTTGGCAAAGCCTTAGGCGGCGGTATGCCACTTGGTGCTTTTATTGCTGATAAAAGTTTAATGGGCAGCTTAAGCAATCATCCTGTATTGGGGCATATTACGACGTTTGGAGGTCACCCGGTTTCATGTGCTGCGGGCAAAGCCGCCCTGGAGGTTTTGTTTGAAGGAAATTATATTGCTGAAGTAAAGGAAAAAGAACAGGTACTGTTGGAGCATATTCATTCTTCTTCAATTCTGAATATTAAAAGTTGCGGTCTCTGGGCTTCCCTGGAATTTGATAATTTCAACACCAATAAAAAAGTGATTGATCGTTGCATTGAAAAGGGACTTATCACTGATTGGTTTTTGTTTGCACCACAATGTTTGCGGGTTGCACCACCATTAATAATTACCAGGGAAGAATTAATTAAAGCGTGTGAATTGATTAATGAAGCAATTGAGGAAGCTTTTTAAAACTCAATTTTATTTTGATGAAAGGAATTATTTATACGGTAAATAAAAATAGCATGAATTTCATACTTTTTCAGTAAGACCAACCGGTTATTCATTACCCGGACAATCTGAAAAATAATGGTATGAAAAAAATATTGGTGGCAATGCTCGTTTATATTCCTTTCTCCTTACAAGCACAAACAAAAAAAATTTCTTACGAAAATTCATATTTTAATCAAGCTCCCCCGACAGATACCAAATTATTTTCCCCGGGTATAATTTCAAACGAGTTCGGAAACAGGGATATGGCTATATCTCCAAAGGGAAACGAAATATTTTATACAATACAGTACGCAAGAGGTTTAATAAGCGTGATCATGTATACAAAAAAGATAAATGGCAAGTGGAGCATGCCCGAAGTAGCCCCTTTCAGCGGCATATATAATGATCTTGAACCTGCATTTTCCCCTGAGGGAACTAAACTTTTTTTTGTATCAAACAGAACATTAAATGTTGAGGACAAAACAAAGGATTATGATATTTGGTTTGTTGTCAAAGAAAATGGTGAATGGGTTCAGCCAAAAAATATTGGCGCACCAGTTAATTCAGAAAAAGATGAGTTCTATCCTTCTGTTACAAGAAATGGATATATATATTTTACAAGGGCCGTTGAAGGAAGGGAAGAAGACATTTTGTTTTGTAAATTTTTAGATGGTAAATATGAAGCTGCCGAGGCTTTACCTGATGCGATTAATTCTGTAAACGACGAATTCAATGCATTTGTAGATCCGGATGACCAGTTTATTATATTCAGTGTTTATGGCAGAAAAGATGACAATGGCGGGGGGGACTTATATATAAGCAGGAAGAATGAAAGAGGTGAATGGATGCAGGCCGTAAATCCTGGACCAGCAATAAATTCAAAAGCACTGGATTATTGCCCTTATATTACTCCGGACAAAAAATATTTTTTCTTTACAAGCAACAGGCATGCAATAAAGATCCCTTTTGAAAAAAAACAAAATATAAAATCATTAGAATCAATATTGCACTCTCCATTAAATGGGTATGATAATATTTATTGGATAAAAGCTTCGGCAATACTTAAGTGAATTCCGGAACAACATTCTTAACTGCTCCTGATTTTTATACCCGATAATCTTCGGTAACCATATTTAAATTACTTTGCAAAAAAGTTGACAAATGAA
>DATBFI010000265.1:0-4171 GCA_036558585.1 Chitinophagaceae bacterium | reverse complement strand
ATTATCTCCAGCCACTTTGCTGTTCTTTCCTCCTCAGTATGAGCAGGGTTTTCATATACCCAATGCTGAAATTTATCAATCGTTGCAATCCATGGAAAAATACTGATAACCCTTTCCAACTGGTGTTCCTTGGCACGTCGCAATTCCTCTTTATCGTTGAAGAATGTATGCCAGTGATCCATACTAAAAAGCTCCATCGCCATGCTTGCAACTTCAGCAATTTCCATCGGGTATTCCTTGAACGCATTTAGTTCAAGATGATGTGCAAGAAAAGAATGCACGGCATGACCACCTTCATGAACCATTGTAGTAACATCAGCCATTTGTCCGGCGGCGTTCATAAAAATGAATGGAGCTCCACTTTCAGCAAGCGGACAATTATAACCACCCGGCGCCTTACCTTTGCGGCTTTCCAGGTCAAAGTGGTGCATCTCATCCATCTTGCGCAAACACTCTGCAAAGAAGGGATGCATTTCAGTAAAGCATTGTTCTGTTTTTGCAAGCAGTTCTGTTCCTGTTTTAAAAGGGTTAAGCGGTTCAATACCTGCAGGCTGCGCTTCAATATCCCATGGACGTAATGGATCTACACCAAGTTTTTCTTTTTTGTGTTTGTATATTTTTTCTACCAATGGCAACACGTGCAGCTTTACCGCTTCATGAAAACGAAAACAGTCTTCTTTTGAATAATCAAATCTTCCAAGTTCAACAAATTTGTAATCACGGTAGTTGGCAAAGCCCGCATTTTTTGCAACCTTATCTCTGCGCTTTATCAATTCCGAGTATAGATTATGCAGTTCTTGTTTATCCTGCAATCGTCTTTCCTGTATTTTCTTATATACTTCCTCACGAAGCCTGCGATCAGGATTCTCCAAAAATTTTGAGGCCTGTTGCAATGTATATTCCTGTCCGTTTACCTCAACGGTCATTTTGCCCGAAATAACTCCAAACTGTTGTTGCATCACGCTTAACTCTGCCTGCAATGGAATATTTTCTTCACGAAAGAGGTCAATATTTTTTTTCACATTGCGCAGGTAAGTAAAATATTTCTGCTGATCCAATTCCTTTGTGTATGGACAATCAATAAGTTTCCGGTTCAATTTATCAGCATAGGGCTGCAACTTCGGCTGTATCTCCATGCAGAAATAAGTGAACGCATTTTCAAGTGCCTTATCAGTGGTATCGCATGTCATTCGGATCTGGCGCCAGCATGCGTCTTCGCTTACCACAGCTTCCACTTCGCTCATATTTTTTAGCCAATGCTCCAGTTCTTCTGCTGAATCAATTTCTCTTTCAAGCAGGGCTTTAAAATATGGTTCTAAAACTTCCCATGTTGTTACCGTAAAATCCTCAGGAAGAAAATGACGTTTTTGTTTTTGTATGTCTGCACTCAGTATCATAGGTATAATATTTTTGTAGTCACCAGTAAATCGTTAATCATCTTCTGTTGTGTCACTCAATTCAACTTCAACAATTCTGGTGAACAAAGTGAACCAGGAGAAACAGCATGAAAATTATTTAATTTTCTAAAGTTTTTCAAATTGACTACTTCTGCATTTCCACATTTCATACTAATTCTCTTCTTTCTTTTTCGCAGTTTTTTTCTTTGGCGCTGTTTTACTTTGTTTTTTCACAGTTTCATTTTGCTCTTCAGCAACAGCTTCCGCTGCCGCAGGTTCGGCGTCTGTAACCTCTTCTTCCAATGCCTTGTCCCCATCACTCTTTGCTTCCTCTTCTTCCGCCCTAAGTTTCAATTCAATATCATTCTTTTTCAAGAGTGAAAACCACTTTACCATTTTTTTCATATCACTTGCATATACCCTGTCAAAGTCCATATCGGGATACACTTTTTGAAAATATTTTTTTATAGCGGCGGCATCTTTTTCAGATGGTAAAGGTTCCGCGCTTGTCTTCATGGTTTTCAGCACTTCAACAAGATTTACATTTTCCCGCTGCGTGTACACTTCGATACTTTCCAAATGTGAAAAGCTGTGCTGGCGTGATGAAATAAATTTTGTGCTCTTGTCTTCAAGTGAGCGCACAATAGCGCCGTCTGCTTTGCTTGCTACTAATTCAAATAAACCACCAAGACCTGTTACGCTTATTAATTTGCTGTAATCCATTTAATAAAGTTTTTTAAATGAAGGACTGCAAAATAAAGACATGAAGCCCGAATTTCGAAATCCGAAATTCGAAAAGAAAGCATAATTAATCAGATTCCAGATTTCGGATTTTGAATTGTTAATTTTCTTCTAATAAATCTTTCTCCGGCAATTTGGGAAAGGCCGCATGCGGTTCTGTTTGATACCAGAACACTACTGAAGCAATGTCATTCTGCTGCGGAAGATATCTTCCGTCATGTCTCCACCCGAGCGATTGTATAGTGACTTTTAAATTTTTTTCAAAACGAATGGGATCTGTAATATGCCAGCGGTAAAGACCAAAACGCTGCATCACATCATAATGGCCATCACCACGAATTACCTGGGGCAAACCAGTGTACGGACTGCAAAACTCTGTATAGTTAACAGTTTCAACACCTGCGTCATTTTTCTTTCTTGTATCAAAATCATAAGAGCCGCAGAAATAATCTTCTGTCCCTGTACCACAAATGGTAGGATATTTTGTATCATCATCCATAAAAAATTTTATTTCACCTTCACCCCACCAGCCATTATTGCTCACACCAATTGCCATGTAAGTGCCCACATACTGGCCGCGACCTTTTATACCATCTGCCAGCACATAATCCTCTTTGTAAGGCAAAGGATTGGTGCGACGAAACTGTGCATGAAAATAAGCCGCATCATCAGGCACATCTGTGAGAATATAATCAACCTGGTAATAGAGATACATGTCTTCATCTGCAATGTTTTCCATTGTTATCTTACATTTTTTTCTGAATGGCATTGGCCAGTAACAATTGAATGCACTCCCCGGATTTACTGCAACAGCCAAAGATTGTAAAGGCGAATATTTTCCCCAGCCCATGCAAAAGAAATCGCCAACAGGTGCTTCCACACTAGGTGTGGTTTCATCATCCCAGTAAATACGGATAATAGTGTATCGCCAGGTGCCTGTGGGCGTCATCCAGATATGCTGAACACATCCGGGCCCGCTCATTTCAGCGATGGTGAAAGTTGTTTTTGATTTTATCACAATGCTCGGACTCACCTTCCATCCCTGTCCCAGGCCCCTTGATGCATTGGCTCCCGTGCCTGTTGTAGCCATTCCTCCTTTTCCCTTTTCACCTGTAAAATTCTCGGGGCTTATTGAACGGCTTTTTGCATCACTCAACCTGTAGAGGTTGCTCATGTTCATGTCGATACCATTAAATTTCTGTGCAAACGTTGAAGCAGCATAGCATACAACTGCTATAAGAAGTGAGGATGTTTTTAGCATAAGCAATGTTTTTGATAAGATTAGAAAGCATGAATGAGCCACGCTAAAAGCGTGGCAAATTCTATCTGACAAAATAAAAGACAAAAAATATACAGATAAAACTAAGGAGAAATTTTTTGCGTTCAGAATTTTTATATAGAGGGAAGCATTCAATATCTTTTAAATACATACAAGGCACACATCTTATAAATGTGTTTTATTTTTGCTCCTCTAAAAAGTTTTACAGAACAGAAATAACAGAATAATGGAGACTCAGACAGCGAAAGACGTAAGCGTTAAAAAATTAGCAGAGGGAACGGTGTTTTCAATTTTACTGGCGATTAGTTTTTCGCATTTATTAAATGATACCATCCAATCATTAATCCCGTCCATTTACCCGATCGTAAAAAATTCTTTTCATTTAAACTTTTCACAAATAGGTTTAATAACACTTACTTTTCAATTGGCTGCCTCATTATTTCAACCTCTGGTTGGCATATATACTGATCGCAAACCACAACCGTTCTCACTTGCCGTAGGTATGTGTTTTACACTTATAGGTCTTGCATTGTTATCGCATGCGGGAAACTTTGGCATGCTGTTGCTATCGGTTGGTTTGATTGGCACAGGCTCGTCTATTTTTCATCCGGAAGCTTCAAAGGTTGCATATATGGCTGCAGGGAGCAAACGCGGGCTGGCACAATCAATTTTCCAGGTTGGAGGCAATGCTGGCAGTTCGCTGGGGCCACTGCTGGCAGCGTTGGTCATCGTGCCTTTTGGCCAATCCAATGTT
>DATBFI010000264.1:0-11684 GCA_036558585.1 Chitinophagaceae bacterium | reverse complement strand
GGGTTGATGTCTATTGTAACGTTATCTTTTTCTAATGTTCGTTTCCATGTTCCGGCAATCTTTCCATCCGCAATAATTACGGCGCTGAAGATGCCGTTGCTGCCGGCTGCACCTATTACCTGCTTAGCATATTTTGTATCCAATGCAGCATTCCTGTCTTTATATGCTACCAAGTACTCATCAAAATTTGGTAAAAGATAAACTGTCCCCGGTTTTGTTTTCATAACAGGCATATCGGCCGCCATATAATAAGACTTACCTTCTATCATTTCTTTTTGAAGATAGAAGTTTATCATCTCAACACTTTTTTTTGCTTCAGTAACAGTTAAACCGCTCCACCATGCAAAATCATGTATAGTTGCAGGAGCATGACTTGCAAAATATCTCCTGGCAAGCTCTGCTAATGCTTCATCGTGTGTGAGTGTTTTAGTTGCCGGAATCCATTCATCAAGCAGTGCAAATGTTTGCTGCTTTCCATTGCGTGCAGCAAAACAAATTAAACCTTCCTGTGCAAGATGGCAAAGAATATGAAGGCCGCGCTGGGCGCCCGTTGTGATCTTTGCTTTCTCTAATACATCGTATAATTGATTTCGTGTTAATTGATTCTCTCCCTGCAATGCTTTGACAAAAAGTTTTTTACATTTTGAAAATAGATTTTTATCAAGTCCTAACTGTTTGTACAATGTTGTACTCCGGGAAATAATTCGTGGTGTAAGCAATTTGAGCAACCAATGAACATCCCCGGAGGATACAAAATGTAAAGTGCGGCGCATGGGCCAGGTCCGTACAATGGTTTTATCAGCAATCGCTTTTTCAATATCGTTTTCTGTTGTATTCTTCAACCGCAGACCAATCGCCCATAATGAATTGAGATAATCCTGGGCCTGCATTGCACCAAACCCTTTTACCAGATCACCGGGTTCATCAAATACGTGTTGAGTAATTTGTTGATTATGCAAACGAAATTTGATGATGTCTTTAATGGTCATTAGAACGAAATATTGAAATTCAGAAGCCGAAATACAGGATGATCGGAATGTTGCTCAAAAGATGCGAATATACAAGAGTCCCTCCAGGGCGATGAATGATCATAGCAATTCATCAGGCCGATCAATAAAAAATATCAAACCAAAATAGCAAACCATTCATTTATTTTCCTGTAAGCATGTAGGTCATGTAGTCTGTATTTGGCGCATCAGTTAACCCAATATTGCGTGCAATAGCTATAACCTGGCCACGGTGATAAGCGCTGTGCGTGAGGCAGTGCTGAATGACTTCAAAGCGGGGACGAATAAATTCATCCCACCCTGGCCAGCGAACAGGGATCATAAACCTGCAACCTTCCTGGAGTGAAGTTTCAGTAAGCGACTGTACATAGGCATTAAGTGCTTCCGACTGTTGCACAACAGCCTCGAAAACTTCTTTCAAAGTACCATCATGATCTTTTCCGTAATTAGATTCGGTTTGTAGCTGCAGAAGATTTCCAAGCCACGATCTTTCTACATCCCAAATATGCACCAGCGTTAACCGCATACTTGGAAAGCTTGATGGCACCATGCGTTCCGCTATGTCTCTTGGTTTTGTTTTTAGCCAATTCACTATTTTTTTGTTTGCCCATAAATTGTAAGCTGCATAGTCTTTTATCAGAAAGGCGAGACTCATCTGCATTATTTCTTTTGCCCGGGAGGCTGGAGTTGTTTCTAACATGGCTACTGTTTATCATACAAAACAACAGCGCATTCATGACAGCCTTATGTCAACAGTAAATTGGGGTCATAAAATTTTTTGTTGTATCCTTTCAACAAATTCTTTCAATTTGGTTTTCAAAGAATCGGGAGTAACAATTTCTGCCTGGTCTGCAAAAGTGATAAGCCAGCGTTCAAAAAAATCATCTTTTGGTGTAAGAAAGGTCATCTGCACACAATCGCCTAATTTTTCTTCTTTCACAAAACCGTAATAATATTTTTGCGAGCCGAGATATTTTGCACCATAAGCGCTTACATTAATGACAATTGTTTGCATTTCCTGCTTTTCAGTCATCTGCTCAAGATAAGTTTTTAAAGAAGGGTGTTCCTTATCGAATGTTTTATCCGTTGATAAAATTTGTAAAATACGGTCTGTTCTGAAATCACGGTAGTCATTTCGCAATTGACAAAAAGCGATGGTATGCCAATATCCGCCTGAATAAAAAATCCCTATGGGTTCTATTTCACGCCTGGTAATTTCGTCGGAATGAAATGCTGCATATTGAATATGGAGCACTCTTTTTTCGGAAATGCTTTTCAAAATACTCTGCAGTGTGTTATTTACAGATGAATCACTGAAAGGCGAAACTTTTCGTAATACTTCAATATGCTCTTCAATATTTTCGAGCATGTCTTTTTCTGTGCTGCGCAACACTGCCCTCACTTTGTACATTGCCGATTTATAACTTGCCTCTGTTGACGCGTCGGTAAATTTTTCTATCAGTTTCTCAGCGGTAAGAAACGCTGTTGCCTCCTCCTTTGTAAACATTACCGGAGGAAGCCTGTATCCATCCATAATTGAGTAACCCAGTCCTGCTTCGCCGATAACAGGTACACCGGCTTCTTCAAGCGTTTTAATATCGCGGTACACCGTTCGCAGACTTATATTGAAGCGTTCAGCAATATCCTGCGCCTTTACAATCTTTTTAGATTGCAATTGAATAAGAATGGCTGTTACCCGATCAATGCGGTTCATGCGCAAATGTCCTTATTAAAACATAAATATAAATTCTTAAAAAAAATTTTCAATTGGTATGTCATCAAAGACGATTGCGATAGTGGTGTCCTTGTTGGCATGCAGAACATTGAAGTTTGATTTACTTATTCACATAAAGCAAGATATTCCATTTCTTATACAAGGGATTGCGAAAACATGTCAAGACTTTCTGCAAGAAAACAAAACTTGATACAAGAGACGAGGAGAAAATGTATTTTGACTTCAGGAGGGGCTACCTGTTTTGCTGGGTTGTAATTTTTTTAGCAGTTTCATCATTTCTTTCGGGGGGTGTTGTACTTTCGGTCTTATAGGTAACCACCGAATTCAATTGTTTTATGAGCAGGTTTTTTTTGTCTTTTCCGAGTGAATACATATCCTGCACGTAATTATCATACAGGCCGGGCTGCGAATCTATCAGGGGCATACAAAGTACCCTATCCGGATCTTCATCCTTATACATCACGATAATAATGGCTTTTAACTTATTTGTCTTGAGGTAATACAAACCGGAAAATTCAAAGCTTGTTACATTTAGTTTGTAATCAACCTTTTCACCTTCAGGTTTTGCTATTGACTTAACTTCGTAGCCACTCTTAACAGGCGCGCCTTTTTTCAGTACTTTCATATAACTCCTCGTTACATAATTGTATTCTTCGCTTGTTGTTTGACCCTCTTCCAGAACCATTTGTGATTGCCGAATTTGTGGCTGTGCAATTGAAGTATGAAACATCAGAATGAAAAAAACAGGTAATAATAGTAAAAATAGTTTTTTCATTGATTTAGGATTTACTATTTACTATCAAGATACATACTTATTTGACGGAAGGGCCTAAAAAAGCATTAAAATATTTTATATGCAAATAATAATGAATTACAAGTTATTTCTGGCTTAATGTTCTCAGGTTAGGGGATAAAACTTAAAATACCGCATGAAAAGGCGCCGACTTTCTCAGGTAGGAGAATACGATTAACAACAGATTTCAAATGCAATTTTATCAGCTTATTGTGCAGGCGTAATTACAATGTTTCTGTATTCAATGGGCCCATGGTCACCCTGGATATATAGTGGTCCTGGTTCACTTTCATTACTGTTAATAGCCCCACCCGTAATGCCGGGTATTTCGCGATCACAGATAATTGTTTTTCCATTTAATTGAACGGTCAGCATTCTGCCAATCAAAGTGATATCATATGTTTGCCACTCACCAGGTCCTTTCCCCGCCTTTTCACTCGGAGCGATGAACCCATAAATAGCGCCTAACTGTTCCTTTAATTGCTGCCCTGGTTCATCATCTTCAATTTGCATTTCATAACGACCGCGCAGGTATACACCGCTATTGCTGCCTTTAGGATAACGAAATTCTATATGAAGTTTAAAGTCATTGAAAGTATCATCTGTGATCAGGTTGGCACCTGAATGCGGACTTTTTAAAACACCATTCTCTGCAACCCATTGATTCTCTCCCGCCATATGCCAGCCTTTCAGATCTTTGCCATTAAATAATGGCACCGCCTTTCCCCAAACAGGCTGGCTAGTTCTTTTCAAAGAAGGTGCGCGAACTGCGGAAAAATTATATGTTTTTCCATCGCTGAAAGTAATTGTGCCAGAAAGATTATCACCTTGCAAAGTTCCGGCAAGTGATATATCTCCATCACCCTGCTCCCATTGCGGAGGTATGGAAAAGCTTACTTGTCCGTTGTCAAAATTTACTTTTGAAACAGGTCGTGCACTTCCTCCCACACCTACAAATTCGCCCACTAACGTTTTATTTCCTGAATGATGTACTTCGAGCCAGGAAGGAAATTTTTTACCAGCAAAATCTATCGTAATATCCCATCTTCCAATAATTGCGGGAACGTCGGCTTTTTTGTAAGCGGGTTTATTTGCTTTAACCGATAATACAGTAAAAAGCAAAACAGTTACTGGTATCAATACCAGGGAGGAAAAACGGCATGATCCGTTAACTGGAACTTTCTTCATATGGTTTTTTATTGGCGCTCAATTTACTGCAAAACCAAATAACATGTTTCCGAAAGAAATTATTTGAAATAAATGAGGAAATGAGTTCTGCATAGTGACATACAAACTATTTGTAAGCATCAGCAAAGGATTGATTTGGTTTCAGCAGTCTAATATCTACATTGTCCGGGCTACCGGAACAATAAAAAACCACACGAACATTTAATTCATGTGGTTTTGATTTTGTAAGCTCACCCGGATTATTCAATTACCAGTTTATGTTTACTAATGCCGCCGGTTTTTAATACATTAAGATAATAAACACCCGCAGGAAGAGCCGGTAAATTAAGCTCTATATTTTTTCCGCTGGCCTTATATGTTTTTATTTGTTTTCCTGATCCATCGGTAAGCTGTACAGTCACCGCTTTTTCATTTTCAGGTATATATATTCTTACCTTATTTTTTGCAGGATTTGGGGATACCTGGACTGCTTTCAAATTATCAAAGGTTAACGCTTTTACATCAGTATAATCTGCTGTGCCATTACGGCTTATATGATGGATGCGGTATAAATTAAGACCTTCTGCAGGCGATGGGTCCGCAAAATTATAAGACTGTACCTCAGAATTATTGTTTGCAGTTTTTACTGTACCTAATGCTCTAAATGTGACGCCATTGTCTATACTTCTTTCTACCTGGTATAAACCATTTAATTCACCAGGCTTGTGCCAGGTAAGCCATGCTTCTGTCTCATTATGTTTTACAGCAACAAAATCAGTATTCACATTCTGGCCTTTGATCTTTGTTGTTACAGTTGAATGTCCTCTGAATTTATCTTTCCGGTCATATAATTTAGCCGTATTTGTTACAGCAGGAGTCGCTGACAACAAAATATCATCAATTATCCAGCCGGTTCCTCCATCCGGAACGGCAAAACTGCTGTCGCTTGTTGCATACATAAAACGAATCCTTACTTTTTTGCCTGCAAATGAGCTTAGATCAATCGTGGTAAGACCATAACCAAAACCTGAAAAAGCCATTCTTCCTTTGAGGACAGAGTTACCGGTTATGGGTTCATTATAAACAAAGCCTGAAGGATCCATATAAGGGCCTAAATCCTGCCAGGTTTTTCCATTATCGGACGTAATTTCTACTACTCCCCCGTTATAAAAATCATTATTAGCAATTTCATGGAAAAAGCTGAACGTAGTTTTAGAACCCGGGATAATATATGCCTGTTTAGTAATGAGCTTTTCCTGGTCTCTTACAGAGGCATCGTTTGAGTAATAAAAATAAATGCCAAGATCAAGAGTGGTCCATGCAAGGTTTTTACCATTTTTAGCAACCCATTTATTAGATATAGTAGGAGTGTTGGCCGGATCATTTAAATAAACAGCGTCAGGGAACAAAGCGTCATCATTCACCTTTACTTTAATCTTATAAGTAAGACTGTCTCCGCTGCTCATGTTTATATTGTCAAATGTTACAGTCCTGTTTGAAGGATTATAGGTTCCGTTACTGCTTACATAAGTTACATTAGCAGGCAGAGAATCTGTTACCGAATAATTTGGTTTGACATCGCTGCAAACAGCTTTCGCTTTAAGTCCGATGCTGTATTCTAATTCTTTACCCGGTGATGTTGACTTAGCGCCATGTTTTGTAATAAATAAGGTTTCTTCGCTAAAGTCAACAGTTTCATCACCAGCTACCTCCGAACTTCCTTGTGATGCACCTACACCAACTCCCCTTCGTGCAAATGCTTTCCAGATAGCACAACTGTATTTACCATTATATAGTATGGTATCAGCTTTTAAAATCGCATCGCGACCGTCAACAAATCCCGGGCTGCATGGTTGTAATTTCATTCCTTCCATCACTAATTTGTAGGCAACTGAATTACCGCCTGCACCCTGTGCATTGAAAATATTTCTATTAATACCATCATCCTGTATAATAAACCATGTCATGTCCCAAAGAATGGTTGCCCATATTTCACCAACGTCATGTGGTTCACCGCCTGTAGCGGCTACATCTGCATAGGTGTGAGGATTTATGCTCATATTAGTTGAATAGGGGTATCGTCTTATACCCGGACCGTTGGTTGGTTGGCTCAGAACATATGTTCCGATTCCTTTTGCTAAAGCACCGTCAGTTTTATGGGCGTTCTTCCAATCGGTAATGGTCATTAGTGAAATATAATCACTCCAGCCCTCACCCATTTCTTCCGCATTAAACAGGCATGTTACGTTAGAAGGGCCTCCTGTAAGCCTGTTGGAAATTCCATGAGTATATTCATGCCCTATAACGCCATTATCAAGATCTCCATCTATATAAGGTGCAAATGAAAGTGTAACATTTACAGTAGTATTACTGCTTAATACTTCTTTTATTTTTGATCCATTTTCATAACTGATCATAACAGCGGGTATAACGATAGAAGGATCATAACCACCCATAATAATAGGATATTCACCTGGTACATTGTCTACCATTACAACTCCTATTGCACCGGCTTTTTGAGCATTTAAAACTTTTACAGTAAAATCACATTCGCCCCTGTTTATTAATGCAATTTTCCCATTCAATGCATTTATATTGGCCGCAGCAACACATGCATTTTGCAATGCGTCTGATACATCCTTGTAAACCACTAAATTTCCTGTAACAGGTCCCACTTTCGCCAGGGAATTATTAGGGCCTAATTGACCTTCAACTGCCACAACCGGTCCCTTTACTGACGAAGGCGAATTAATCTTAAAAATCTTCAAAGCGCTGGGCTCAAACAAATACATTTGCATCCTTGGATGTTGTCCGTCTGGTGGTGTACTGAAATTTGCGTTATTAAGACCACTTCCATCCTGCGCATCAGCATATACAAAATCATGTTCTCTACCACCTCTTTTCAAATTGTTTTGTTGAAAATTTCCGGACACTTCATCAAAACCGTATTGGTAGGACAGGTCATGCATAATATTGTTCCAGTAAAATAAATTCGTAATGGCAAAACCCTGGTTAACAAAATTGACAGGTGGCCTGCTGAAATCGGGCATAAAATCAAAACGAAGAGTATTATTGTTCAAAGTACCCAATGCTCTTCTTCCCGGAGCGTCGTCAGCATTTCGATCTTCCTGCGCCAATACATTGTTACCACGCGTATACTCATATTGCTTTGAACCATCAGCATTCCATATAAAGGGCGTGGCACCGCTGTTTGGAGGTGATAATTTCCATGGGTCTGTAACTAAAGAAGGAGTGCCATTAGCAAAACTGGGAGCTTCCGCAGGAAAGGGTATTGCGTTATAGGTAACGGACGTGATATTTTGCAATTGCGCATTTAAATCGGCAGGCGTGCTATTCTTTGTTCCTGCACTTTCCGGCTCGTTGTTTTCATTTTTGACTTTTTTCCAACTATCAATAACAGTATAATTATCTTTTCTTATTATGTTACCTCCTTTGGCATCAACAATTACCCGCCAGCTATCGGGTGTACCCTTTGGTGAAATATTTACTTCCCACGCCAGCTTCAATCTTTCAAAAGTTTTTTGCGGTATCCAAAGCAGCCTGACAGTAACATTTTCTTTGGCAATACCAAGATCGCCAAAATTTGTTGGCCTGGAAAAGTCCTGGCCTGCTGCATACTTTTGAGTTATTAAGGGTTGGGAAAGATGTAGGTTCCCCGCTGCAGCTTGTATAGCCGCGTCTGCACTGACCGCAGGTGCTGCGATTTGTTTTTTTAAAGCAGCAGAAGTGTTATTGTTCAAAAAATTTATCTCAATTCGTTTACCCGAAGAGGAAACCAATGATTCATTTTTGAAAGATAACACCTGGACAGTTCTGTCTACATCAATACCCATGTATGTTTGCTGCAGGTAAACTATGGTGGCACCCGACAGCGCATCAGTATAGGCATCAGTAATTCGCGAATTCGCGATGTTGTCTTTGGTAAGCCCGATAGCTGCAGAATTCTTTTTTACAAGGGCTAATGCCTTCTGATTGTCCTGTGCATTCTGTGCGATGATCACTTTTGATGAGAATACAAAAATGGATAGGACTGCGAATTTTAAGCAGGTAGTGTTTATGTTCATAGTAGATGGTTTTTGGGGACGAGATAAAGGAATGTTAAATATAACAAAAGTTGCTTAAATAAAAATTTTTAAAATTGCGCAGGCGATATTCAAGTTAGCTGACCCAAAGTCTTCGTGGCTATGTTCTGTAATCCAGTTGAAGTTGAAAATTTAAATGTGAATTGAATTATGCCTGATATTTTTCTTACATCATTTTTTGAATACTGCTTTTCCTCCCAATATCTCCGCGTATATGCGTAGCTGAACAAATGCGATATACGGTAAAAATTAGTCAGATCTTAATGACCTGTTGATCTTCTTAACATACCCTTTGGAGGCACGATAAATATGCTTGCATTAATAAGAGCGGCTTCCGATAATTTGTTTTTTAAAAAAACATCAGAGTTCGCTTTCGGGCCATCTGTAACACTGAAGTTCAGGCTATGTCTTATACCGCCTTCAATGCCAAACCATAGCCAGTCATGAATTTCTCTTTCATATTTGATACTAAACCTTAACTCGGAGTGGAACAAATGCAGTTTATCATACGCACTAAATACAGAGTCTGTAGCATCAAGCCTGTAAGAATGACCCTGCAGTTCAAACCCTGCATAAAAATAATTTTTTTTATTTTTTGTATAACGTAGTTTGAGATATACTGGCAGTATACTTTCAATCCCCCAATTACAATTGAAGTTTTTATTGTAAGAAAAAACAGGGTAAATAAGAGGACGCCCAAAAGCATAACCGTAGGAAAAACCAACACCATAAGAAAGATTATCATTTTTTTTCCACCCGATTAAAGGAGCAAACGAAAATTTGAGAAACTCTCCTGCATTAATTTTATCAGAAGGATAATCTCCATTAAAATCAAAGGCGGCTCTTACAATAAAGTATTTGTTGCTTTTAGTCGGTTTTACAACATACAAATGCGCGCCAACGCTTTTAAGGTCTCGGTCTTCAAGATTATTATAAAATGCAGAGCTGGTAGGATAGCCATCAAAGCGGAATTCTTCTCTTGAATATTTTAAGCCTGCGGCTATTGTTAATGATGGCTTATTTATAATGGGAAAGCGAAGCCTGAAATCAAGACGACGATTTCTGTTGATTTCTGCTTTGCTGTTTTCAAAATTGGCATCTTTTGCGGTAGAAGTTATTTTGTAGTTCGGCTGCAATTCATAGCTGAATATAAAAGCCTTTACTCTTGGTAACCCTACAACTGAAGGATTGCAATAGCCCGTTTCTTTACTCCATGAAAAAATTTCCTGTGCGTAAATATTTGTGGTACTTAATACCATTATTAAAATGACGGGATATTTACTCATCACTTAAATTTAACTCTACGAAGTAATTTTTTACGTCCGGAACCCGTACTCAATCTATCAAATTCCCGCCATACTATATAACACAAGATGGGTTATTTTGAAAAAAACAGTAGTATGGTATTTAAGTATCGCAACTCCATTACGTTCGGCAGGACACTAAGAAGCAAAAATAAAAAACTGTCGTCCGAAATTAAAAGCATCGACACAAAAATTAACCGGTTAAAGTATAAGGGTAAGAAAAAAATAATTGCTGCAGAACTTGTGAAAAGACTTTGATGGAAGGAAAGTCTGAAACAAATTCGATTATCTTTATGAAACAAGTAAAGCATACAGCAATTATTTTAGTCAACTGGTCTAAATACCTGAAATGGATTTGCATTATTACCCGTGCAACAGAATACTGGTTTTTTTATTTTTGATTTCATTTGGTTCCTTTACTGCTAAAGCGCAGAAAAGAAATAATGTTTGGGTGTTTGGAAATCATGCAGGCATTGATTTCAACAGCACTCCTCCTATACCACTTGACTCTACTGCTGTATCAAATGTAGATCCATACCCGGTACCCCATTTCCTGGACAATTACTATACTGCTTCAATTTGCGATATCAATGGAAATCTTTTGTTTTATACCGATGGTGTTACAGTATGGGATAAAAAAAATTCAGTGATAGAAAGATACCTGGGAAGATGGCCCTGGTCATTATACACTATTCCGCTTATTTGTCCTTATCCGGGCAATGATTCATTGTATTATATCTTTGGTGTATCAAGTGGCAGTTATGCTAACCGTTTACAGTACCTCACGATTAATATGAACAGTAATGGCGGATTAGGCAAAATAGTATATCCCATGCCCTCCACCCCGGATAATTATTACAAGCTATTGCTTACAAACGCTTCAGTATTATTAGCTGGAACAACACACTGCAATGGAAAAGACACGTGGATAGTTTCCTATTCGGGTGGCGCATTTTATAGTTTTCTTGTAACAGAAAAAGGAGTAGACACAGTACCTGTCGTTTCACGCATTTCACTATCATTGCAGAACTACCTGGGAAGTAATATAAAATTTTCTGCAAGCGGCGAAAAACTCATTTTTCCGCAGAAAGACAACAATCAAATAATTGTGCTTTCATTCAACAAAGCAACGGGTAATTTCTCAAACCCTGTAAAATTAAATGCTCCTACAAATCAATTTTTAGAAGATGCAGAGCTTTCACCAGACGGGACTAAACTATACTTCGGATCGTATACCAGGGAAGACAACGGAGATGATGGCACACTTGAATGGCATTATATTTACCAGATGGATTTAAATGCACCCACGCCTGAGTCAATTGAAAAAACCATACTTTCGATAAAAACGTTGCCGGATAGAGTTCCCTGTAATCCATATTTATGTTATACGCTTAACCGCACATTTCAGCTTGGTCCCGATGGTGCCATTTATGCGGGTTTGCGTGACAATACGGGGCAGGGCTTTGATACCTACGCCGGTATTATTCCTGCACCCAATGAACCGGCTTTGCAGGCCGGGTATAATAAAAGCTTTATTGATCTCAAACGGGAATATAAAGGTATCAGGTACAATTA
>DATBFI010000263.1:0-11715 GCA_036558585.1 Chitinophagaceae bacterium | reverse complement strand
GAAACAAAATGGAGGAGCATGATTGAACATCTCAATGATCCCGACAAAATTTTATTTACCCATAATCACATTCTTCCCAACTTTTTAAATACTGCCGTTACTCAACTCGTGGAAATTTAATAGTAAGGTTTTAAAGCGCCGAATTAGCATTCGGTACCCATTTTACAAAAACTTAATGCTCACTAAAATATTCCAACTCTTTGCTAAAGTCAATCCAGGAATATTGTTGTTGCAATGCTTTTGTTTTTTCCAAATGAGTTTGTAAAAATTTTTTATGTTGTTGTGAATGGGGATTGAACGGTGTATGGTTTTGCGCGATAACAATTTTTTTGATTTCTTTCATTAATTTCCGGGTTGGATCATCAAAACAAGTTTCAGAAAATTTTTTCAGCACAAATTGCGTTGCAGCATAATTCGGATGCGCGAGGTCAATATCATAAAAACGATAATCGCGCAATACATCTATTACTAATTCATAAGCCGGAAAATAATACAACTTGTCAAACTTATCTGCCAAATGATGTACCACTTCTACAAGCCTCGCTTTGCTACGATTGTTTTCAACAACACCATCGCGCAAATGACGAACTGGACTTATTGTAAAAATTATTTTTAGATCGGGATTAAAATGAAATAACTGGTGAATAGTTTGATCAAACGCAGCTACTGTCTCCTCTATTGTACAAAGATGTTTGATGAATGTTTGTGCCGGTGCTTTATGGCAATTGGCTACAGCGTCAACCCTAAGCCCTCTTCTTAATGAGAGGGAGGCTTGGGATGATAATTTGTAAACAAAGGATGAACCAAGTGTAATAATGAGCCAGTTAGCATTTTGCAAAAAAATGTGTGCCCTGTTTTGCGATTCATTAATTAGCTGCAAGCCCTGATGCAAATCTGTATTTGAAAAGCGGCTATGATGTTGCCAGCTATGCCAGCTTTCATTCAAGTAAAAAAGATCATCTTCAGCGAACCGCTGATTATGAATATAGGATACCAGGCTGCTGCAAATGCTTAGAGGATTGAATAAAATCCCGTTAGGATTTTGCAGTACATTAAATTTTATACCTGTCAAATAGTTCCCAATATGTTCGGTAAAACAGGAGCCCACCAATAAAATGTTATCCCTATAAGTTATAGATGGTTTTAATGGTTTAATATTTATTGGCGTAAAGAATTGCATTATACAAAAATTTCAGATGCGAGTTGAAGACTCCTCTTTAAAGCCTCTTTATTTAAACCATTCAACATTTGGTTCTCTTTAAAATAGTCAATCATAAAAACAGAATCTATGTTTCCAACTAATTCATCCTGTGCCATGGGGCAACCGCCAATTCCCTTCAAAGCGCCATCAAATCTGGTGCAGCCGGTATTTACCGCAGCCTCCAGTTTTTCTTTTCTGTTTGTGATGGTAGAATGAAGATGAACGCCAAATTCAACATCTGGATATCGTGGTATTAAGATGTTCAATGCAAAATTAATTTGCCCCGGGGTTGCCAAACCTACTGTATCTGCCAACGAAATTATTTTTATTTCTCTTTGTGCCATTTCTCCTGACCAATGCAATAAAATGTCCTCGTTGTATTCATCACCATAGGGATTACCAAAGCCCATGCTCAAATATATCACCAATTGCTTTTGATTTTTAACGCAAATATTTTGTATCTCTTCTACGCGCTCAACGCTTTGTTCAATCGTACTGTTGGCATTTCTCAATTGAAAAGTTTCGGAGATTGAAAATGGAAAGCCAAGGTATGTTATCTCATCATACATTACTGCATCTTCTGCTCCTTTCTTATTTGCCACGATTGCAAGTAATTTTGACTTCGTATTTCGCACTTCTAACTTCATAATTACCTCTTTGGTATCGGCCATTTGCGGAATGGCTTTTGGAGAAACAAAACTGCCGAAATCTATTGTATGAAAACCCACCTGCAACAGGGAGTTGATATAGGTAATTTTTTTTGGCGTTGGAATAAAATGAGGCCAGCCCTGCATTGCATCACGTGGGCATTCGATAAGTTTGATCATGTCCGCAAAAATACTAAAGCAGTTTTTATTGTCGAATAATGTTCAAAGTACAGATGGCGTGTTTGATGTTTGCAGCTTCGCGGGAGATTTAATAATTCATTCAAATGCTGTAAAAAAGTGAAGATATAATTGGCTTCTAGTAATAAGGTGTCATTTTGCTTAACGTTTTTATTTCATTCTGTTTGTATAAATCGATGCGATGTCTTGCCTGGTTAAAGAACATTGTTCTTTCACGTTCACCAACTTCGCTTATTAAATTGGATTTACGAATGATATTTAACGCGCAGTCATAACTATAATTACAGAATTTCTCATCCTGTGTAAGCATAAGATTAACTGTAGTATGATTTACAAAACACATTTTTCTATCGTCCACAACTGCTATGAAACTATTGTCTCCTATAATAAAATCATTTACATACATTTTAAGTGCAGCATCTGACTTAAGGGCTTTTTGACCCGGTAAAAATTTTCTTCCTGCACTGCACATACACTCCATATGATCTACCATTTCATGTAATTTATTATAAAGCAGTTCAAGCTCTTCCTTGGATTCAAATAATCCGGTATCCTTATAATATTCAATTTGACGCAGCGTAATTTGGAAATTCTCCACATTGAGTATTTCACTTGAAGGGATCTGGCATGATATGATCGCCAATTTTTTTGCTCTTTCAAAAAATTCGGTTTCGATCTTTTTTACATTAAATTTTTTTTGGCTGTAGACAGGAAAATTAAATACTGTCTTCATCCAGAAAAAGAATTTAAAAGCAGAAAGTTCAGGGAACATGAAATAATAAAATGCGGGAATATCTTTACTGAAATAAAAAAGTTCTTTCTGTTTAAAGCTTGATATATATAACAGGTTTTTGTATACAATGTCATCCAGGTAATTCATAAAATTAAAACTATCAGCTTCGATAAAATTCCCCGAAAACGTCATTGAATCATTTTTCAGATTTAATACCTGGTCAAGGGAAATTTTAAAACGATCACTCAGCTTTTGGATCTCCTCAAAAGTGACTTGCTTTTCACCCCGAATGCGCCTGTATGCGCTGTCGTTACTGATATCTAATAAGTCCGCTACTTCATCAACAAGGGACAGGTGCGAAGGAAGTTTCGATTTGATATGCTGAAAAAAGACCTGCTGCAGCTCGTTGTTTTCCATTTTTGCGGGGGGTTTTATTTGTAAAATTCGCCGGATTTAAGAGAGATATTCGCAAATTTTGGCTGTCCCTATAAATATACCTGTAAAAGTTGCAAAAAAGAAAATTAAGAACCCATTTTTCTGTTCTCAAATAGCAAATACTACTATTTCACAAGTAAAGCAACTATAAACCAATTATGAAAAAGGTGTTTGTAAAAATAGCTTTGAATTGTCAATCAAATTTTAATCACTAAAACTCTATAAAATGAAAAAGAAAATGGCCATAACCTTCTGTTTATGCTTTTCAGGTATGTTTTTATTAGAGCCAACAAATGTGGTAGCACAGAATGCTCAATTAAAATATTCAATAATGATGAATGGCATTGGGGTGGGCTTGATGACGCTTCAGAAAACCTGCTATCCGGATAAAATACAACTTTCGCTGGAGTCTAAAGCAAAGAAACATTTTATTATTTCTTTTGAAATTCATGAAACCCATACAGAAGTTTTTCAAAACAATATTATGACCACTGCATCTATTTTTAGACGAGTGAATGGCAAAATCAAAATCAATATGCAGATGAGTTTTAATGGAACAAATTGTCAAATTGAATCCGAAGGAAAGGCGAGTTCAATTTCGGTAAAGCCTGTTTCATGGAGTTTAATAAATTTATATTTCACAGAGCCGGTAAAAGTAGCTGAAGCCTTTTCAGACAGCTTTCAGCAAATGCTAAAGGTTGAAGATATGGGTAATCATATTTACAAAGTGGCGCTCCCCGATGGCAACTCAACTTATTTCTATTATGTAAATGGGGTTTGTACAAAACAGGTCATCAATCATATTTTTACAAGGCAGAACTTGTGCTTACAAGGGATTAGATGTCACAGTTTCATAAATAATTCTGATGACAATTTTAACCCCCGCAACGAACCCTGAAGAGTGAAACGTCCATCCGAACAAATTCATCCGGGCGACAACAAAAGTTTAATAGTAATTTTTAAGCCCGGCTCCTGACAATAATTCCATAACAGAAAACGCGAACGAATATCCTGTAACAAAATACAGCATTTGTTATAGCTGTTACACCTATGTGTTTTATGACCATTATTAAACCACTTAAAATTTAAAAAATGAAAATCGCGATACAAATCTCATACTACATGCGATACCTGCATTTGTATTACTAATAATAATTGAAGCAATCTACCTGGTTAAAGAGCATCGCTTCACCAACACAAAGAAAGACCTTCTCGCCAACGCAGGGTTGGGACTTGGTTTTGTTGTTCTTTCTCCTGTTACAAAAGGAGTTGACCTTGTTGTATACAGCTTGATGTATCAACATGCAAAAGAGAGGCGGCATTAATTACAAAGCCAACAAGCTATCTAATTTTTGTTTCATCAAAGGAAAATTATTCAAATCATTATGACGTCCGCCTTCAACAGGAATTAATTCATCACCAGGTTTAAAAACTTCTTCTTTTAATTTTTCTGCATTGCTAAAAGGAATGACGTTATCGTCTGTTCCATGAAAAATGGAAACTGGTGCTGTAACCTTCTGCAGATACCGGTAAGTAGGAATTTTATAGTGCAACATCCAATTTACAGGATACATCCAGCAATAGTGCGAAACGAGGTTTTCTATGCTGTAATAAGGTGATTCAAGGATCAGTCTTTTGCAATCACGCACACTCGCCAGCTGCGCTGCAATGCCGGTTCCCAAAGACTTCCCGTAAATAATAATGCTGTCAGGTGAATAATGTGCGGCCCGAACCATTTTATACACTTCCAGTGTTTCTGTATAAAGCATGTCTTCATTCAGTATGCCCGTGGATTTTCCAAAAGTTGGGTAATCCATCATCCATACTTCATAACCAAACTGAGTAAAATCTTTTACAAGCATTGCATAGTGGTTTACATTTTCCATATTGCCATGACAATAAATTACTACCCCTTTTTTTAATGGATTGCCGGACGTAAAACGAATAATGTTAAAGGAAGTAAGGCTATCATATCTTACATTGATCTCCTTAAAAGGTGTATTGAAATGAAATGCATAATCAGCAGGCAACAATTGAGGATGGAATAAAAATTTCTCCTGCAAAAAATAAATAACAGCACCTGCGAAAATATAGATTACTACGATAATTTTTATCCACTTTACCAACCTGCTGTTCTTATTCGATTTTGCCTTCATAAATTTTTGGTTTCTTAAAAAATCAGAGATTAATAAAGCAATATGTCTCTTAAAAAATTATGGTACTCAGGGAAAGAAGGAAGATTGTTGTGGCCTCCACCATGTATTCGAATCAATGTTATTTTATCCGGATTTAGCTTTTGTAGTTTTTCGCTATGCCTGATCGGTATCAGCCAGTCTTTTGTTCCATGAATAATATAAGTATGGCAATTTACTTTTGTTATCCACCTGTCAGTACGTAAATGATAACGTAATATCCATCCATATGGCAGGATCGGTACAAAGCGTTCTGCTACTTTTTTTAAACTGTAATATGGTGAATCAAGTATTAAGTAGCGAGGTTTGTTTTCTGCAGCAATCTTGGTTGCAAATCCACTGCCTATGCTTCTTCCGTACACAAGAATATGATGCTCGTGAAACCGAACAGCAAGTGTGTCGTAAACAAATTGCATATCGGCGATTATTTCCTTTTCACTGCGTTTTCCGGTACTTTTTCCAAACCCACGATAGTCCACTAACACTACATCATAATTGTACCTGTAAAAATCCCTTGCATATTTCGCCCAACCCTTTATGCTGCGCGTATTTCCATGCAGATATAAAATAAGCCCGTTTGGATTTTTGCAATAAAAATGCAAACCATTAATTATTACTCCCTGCTGCACATCAAAAAATAATTCTTTAAAGGGAACATCATATTTATAGGTAAAATCTTTGGGTAATTTTTCCGGTTTAAAAATAAATTTTTCCTGTATAAAATAAACAATTACAACCAGTGCAGCATAGCCGGCAATAATGTAGATCCATACAGGATTTACTCGTAATAATGTATTGAGCAGTTCCAATGAAATAAAAAAATGATTATTGAAAATTACGGATTTGAGCTGATGCGGTAAAGACTCGTGAGGACCGGAGTCATACAATTTCCATTGGCATAAAACTATTTGTTAAACCGGAGCTATATTTTAAATAACTGACTTTGATATGTTATTCTGTAAAAATTGCCAGAAACATTTTACTAAGCGTTCTTCGCACTACATTTGCAGAAATTTAAATCATGGCAGAACAACAACAACCCAATCAATTGAACATAGAAATTAGTGAAGAAGTAGCCGAAGGAAGTTATGCTAACCTTGCTATTATTACACATAGTCATGCAGAATTTGTAATAGATTTTGTGAACGTAATGCCCGGAACTCCAAAGAGCAAAGTAAAATCAAGAATTATTTTTACGCCGATGCATGCCAAGCGTTTTATGCGTGCATTGAACGAAAATATAGAGCGTTATGAAACTGCCAACGGAAAAATCCAGGATCTCGAGCAAATTGAAATACCGATGAATTTTGGTGGTCCCACTGCGCAAGCCTGAAACCGTTCCGGGTTCAATGTTGGATATAAAGAGTTCAGAGAAAAAATAAAATCGATATAATCCTTCAATTCAAATTGCAGTTTAAACAAGGTATCCAAATAGTGTATCATCCTTGTTTAATTCTGTGTAGTCAATATGGAATTGGTTCATTTTATTCATTAATTTTTCATAGTCATGTTTTGATTGTAATTCAATTCCCACCAGGGCCGGGCCGGACTCTTTGTTTGTCTTTTGTATGTATTCAAAACGGGTAATGTCATCCGTTGGCCCTAATACATTATTCACAAATTCACGCAATGCACCCGGGCGTTGTGCAAATTTGATCAGGAAATAATGTTTCAGACCTTCGTATTGAAGAGAACGTTCTTTTATTTCCGGCATACGATCAATATCATTATTACTGCCGCTTACAATACATACAATGGTTTTACCTTCTATCTGTTCAGCATAGTCATCCAGTGCCGCAATAGACAAAGCACCTGCAGGTTCAACTACTATTGCATCTTCTTTATATAGTTGTAAAATGGTAGTGCAAATCTTTCCTTCGGATAAAAGATGGAGATCATCCAAAACTTCTTTGCAAATATTAAAGGTTATATCACCGGTTCGTTTTACTGCTGCACCATCTACAAAACGATCGATGTTCTCAAGTGTAACAGGATAGCCGGCTTTAAATGCTTCGTACATTGAGGGAGCGCCCTGCGGTTCCACGCCAATAATTTTTGTTTGCGGTGAAAACGTTTTAAAATAAGTTCCAACCCCGGAAGCTAAACCACCCCCACCGACGGGAATAAACAAATAGTCGCCGCGCTCTTCTTCTTTGTTCAATTGTTCAAGTATTTCAACAGCAACCGTTCCCTGCCCTTCGATTATCTTATAATCCTCAAAAGGTGGTATAAATGTCATTCCATTTTCTTCTGTGAACTTTTTTGCGGCAACAGCGCAATCATCAAAAGTGTCACCCGTCAATTTTATTTCAATGTTGCCCTCACCAAACATTTTTGTTTGATCTATCTTTTGCTTCGGAGTAATCACGGGCATGAATACCACGCCCGTCACATGCAACTTTTTGCAACTGAATGCAAAACCCTGGGCATGATTTCCTGCGCTTGCACACACTACACCCCGTTGCAATTGTTCTTTAGGTATTGAGCACATCATATTATAGGCACCCCGTACTTTGTAAGAGCGCACAACCTGCAGATCTTCACGCTTCAAATAAATTTTTGCATTGTATTTCCTTGATAGATTTCTGTTCAGTTGCAAGGGTGTTCTTATTGCGACCTTTTTTAAACGTTGTTCCGCTTCTTGAAAATGCAATTGTGATTGTATGTCAGCAAGTATACTCATAGATGTTAATAATTACTAAGCTCATCAATTGCCTGTTGATACAATTTTACTAGCCATGGTGTTCTTTCAACAATCCATCCAAACAAAACATCGTGCATAAGCGTTAATGTTGTCTGTAAATTTTCTGATTTGCGGGAATCATAGGAAATAAGAAGTCTTTCAAGACTTGGTTCTAAATTCAGAAAACGTTCCTGGTTATCATAAATATCTGTAAGTAATTTGTAGGTAGAGAAATCAATGTATTTAAAAACATTGTTTTGTTTAGCTTGTTGCCATGCCACTTCGTTAAGGTCGTGCAGTAAAGCTCCCTGTGGCATTAAGACGTTTAAATGTAACCGACCACTGTCAAGAAATTTCCTGGCATAGGCAACATTTCTTTTTGCAGAATCAATATTCTTGAAAACTTGTTGGTGATAGTCATATTGCGATTGAGCATACCCTTTATTTGTGATCAATTCTTCGCGTAGTTGATGCAATGTTTCTCTTGCCTGACGCTTCTCATGCAGACTATTAAAATATTCAGTGAGCACCAGGGCAAGTAGTACACTGAATACAATTAATGCGCATTCTCCTAAATATTCCTTCCAGTTTCTTACAACACTTACCTCCGGAAGTTCTTTTTTTTCTTTTCTATTTATCGCCACTGTTTCCGCATCCCTAACTATAGAGTCGCTTTGCTAATTTGTTGCAGCCGTTTGATTTTCTTCTTTTGTTGATCCTTCCATAGCAGATTTTTTTTCAAAATAAAGAATTTCTTTCCATGCATGTTGCTTAATGAACAGAAAGTATAAGTGTGCGACGCAACAAAAGTATTATAGCATTATTGCAGGTTGGCTCATAAAAAATACTCAAAAAAAAATGCGAAGCCTGAGACTTCGCATTGTACTTTTATTTCTGGTTTTCCGGTCTCAAACCTCTTACCGTTTTTCCTGCCTGCCACATTTCACTTTCACGCAATTCTTTTAGTTCCTGGTTTAATTTCTCGCGATAGTCAGGCTGACTATTGCTATCAATTGAGCGTTGGGATTCTTTTCCTGCTGCAACGCTGCTGTATAATTCGTTGAACACCGGCAAAGTTGCATCACGGAATTTTTTCCACCAGTCAAGCGCACCACGTTGAGCTGTAGTTGAGCAATTTGCATACATCCAATCCATACCATTTTCCGCAACAAGCGGCATAAGTGATTGGGTGAGTTCTTCAACAGTTTCATTGAATGCCTCGGAAGGCGAATGACCTCTTTCACGCAGCACCTGGTACTGCGCGGCAAACACACCCTGTATGCAGCCCATGAGTGTTCCCCGTTCGCCAGTAAGATCGCTGTATACTTCTTTCTTGAAATTTGTTTCAAACAAATAACCGCTCCCTACTGCGATGCCAAGTGCAATCACTCTTTCTTTTGCACGGCCTGTTGCATCCTGGTAAATTGCATAGCTGCTGTTCAATCCGCGGCCTTGCAGAAACATCCTGCGCAAAGAAGTCCCGGAACCTTTTGGCGCAACTAAGAACACATCAACATCTTTCGGGGGGATAATTCCGGTTTGTTCATTAAAGGTTATTCCAAAGCCATGCGAAAAATACAATGCCTTGCCGGACGTTAAATATTTTTTCACTGTTGGCCACAATTCAATTTGTGCGGCATCGCTAAGCAAATAACAAATGATGGTGCCGCGTTGCAATGCTTCTTCAATCTCAAACAAGGTTTTACCCGGCACAAAACCATCTGACACGGCCTTATCCCATGTTTTAGAATTCCTGCGCTGACCAACGATTACATTAATTCCGTTATCACGCTGATTCAATGCTTGTCCCGGTCCCTGCACACCATAACCGATCACTGCAACGGTTTCATTTTTCAAAATTTCCTGTGCTTTGGAAAGCGGGAATTCTTCACGTGTTACTACGTTTTCTTCCACGCCTCCGAAATTTAACTTTGCCATTTTTTTAATTTGAAATTTGATAATAAAAATTTTTCATCGCAAGTCTATAGCCCTCCTATCAGGAGTCAGGTGGTTTATTCTCATTAAATGATAATTTGTTTCCAAACGGATCGATTACTTCTACGCAGTATGTCCCATAGAATGTTTCTTCCAATCCCGGCCTGTTGTACTTATATTTTTTATCAATTAATTGTTTATGAAATTCTTTCAATCCCGTACATTCAATATAAACTCTTTGCCCGGGGGTTGAATCCCCGTGATGTTCGCTTATATGCAAAGTAATTCCATCTCTTGATACCTGCATATAGATCGGCGTGTTTGGTTCAAATGTATGTTCCCAATCTATTGTAAAACCCAACCAATCCACGTAAAATTCAACTGCTTTTTTATAATCGAACATTCGAATGATAGGTATCACTTTTTGAACAGTCATGCCACATCCCCTAAAGGGGAGTATTGAAAACTTGTTATGTGAAAAAATAAATTCATTAGCAAAATAAGATAATAGCAAAAAAACTTTTTATAAACAAGTAAATTTATAATTACAACATTTCAACTGGTGCTCTTTATTCTATTTTAATTGTACTTGTTTCAATAATTTTTTTATCAGTTCTGCTCGTTGGTTTTGAATTTCTTTTCTTGAACTTACAGCTCTGTCAACAATTTCTTTATCTGCAATATTTGGCGAACCCGCTTTAAAAGGAGGGGCAGGATTATATTCCATCATTAATTGAACTTCCTTTGCGACATCTTCATTGAAAAGTTTTGAGGCGACATACAAACCAAAATCGATCCCTGCTGTAACACCGCCGCCCGTTATCCTGTTCCTGTCAATCACCACTCTTTCTTCAGCAACATCAACATTAAACAATTTTAAAAGATCGAGTGAGAGCCAATGTGTCGTTGCCCTGTAACCGTCTAATAAACCGGCTGCTGCAAGAACTAAAGAACCTGTGCAAACAGAAGTAATATATTTTGCTGTTATTGCCTGCTGCTGCAAAAAGTTTATCAACTTTTTGTTTTGCATTGCATCAAAAATCCCTCTTCCTCCCGGCACAAATAAAACATCTGCCTGCGGTGCAGTTTCAAAAGTTGCATCAGGTGTTAAGAGTAGACCGTTATCGCTTTTTACAGGTTGTAAACTTTCCGCCACTAAAAGAACTTTTGTTTCAGGTAATCTTCCAAACACTTCATAAGGACCCGTAAGATCCAGTTGTGTTAAGTGTGGAAATGTTAGCATTAAGATTGTCAGCCTCTCCCTTAATCCCTCTCCAACAGAGAGGGAGACCGGGCTATTATCTTTCATCATCTGTTGTAATTAAGCATTTCAACTATTGATCTTAAGTCATCACGATATACATAATTTGTGAGCCTGCTGCGAGATTCTCCGGGGTTAGAGGGATCACATTGAGAAAACTTCCTGTTGTTTATCCAAATATTCATTTTCTATCACATGTTCTCCCGGTTCTGCCTGTTCAAACTCTTTCAACCGTTCGTGGAAGTCATGACTACCTTTTATAATACCAACTCGTCCGCTTCTTACAAACTCAATCAATCCATAAGGTTCAAGAGCTTTTATTAAAGCATCCGTTTCTTCACGATGCCCTGTTGTTTCAAACACAGTATAATCTTTACGAATTGCAACAGCTCTTGCGCCGTATTTTCTCAGCAATCTTTCCACTTTCACT
>DATBFI010000262.1:0-11189 GCA_036558585.1 Chitinophagaceae bacterium | reverse complement strand
TGGATTGTATCATTTACGTTTATCCGTAATTCATCAGCGATTGGTTTTGAGACAAGAATTTGTTTTGAGTAAAGCGTATCTTTAAAATCTATCCAACTGCCCGCAACAAGGAAAGACTGCATTCTTTTAAAATCATAACTGTTGTCAATTCCCTTAAATAAAACACCATCTATTTCTTTATTCTTCTCAAGTACGGCGGACTTTGTCGCAAAGGGTTGTATGTGTTGTATACCCGGAGTGGTCTTCAATATTTGCAGTACCGTGTCGTTTTGTTGCAATGGCGTTTCTTCTGCAACAAGTGATTTATCCTGTTCATATTGCTGCACATGAATATGTCCCCAAAAACTAAAAACCTTTTCGCTTATTGCTTGTTGAAATCCATTTACAAAGGCAAGTGTAAGAATCATCGCTGCAACGCTTAAAGCAGTTGCTGCCGTGGCAAGAAGAATAATAAAGCGCGAAAATGTCTTTTGCCTGTTAAATGCCACTCTTTGCGCTATAAAAGATGAAACGTTCATGTTGATGCGGTAAAACTACATTTCCCCGTTTGTGTGGCAAAATGCCAGGATAAAATTAACTTTATTGAGAGCGAGACAAGGAACAACAAACAATAAACAATTTATTACACAAAAGCTGCTGAACATATTTTTGAAGTACAACCACGATATTACAATTATTATAAATAGTTGTACGTTTATTTTCAAATTTGCAGCATGAAGAACCCAATTTGCATTATTATATTTTTTGTATGGTCCATTTCAATTTTCGCACAGCGGGAACCGGATAAAATTTATATGTCCAATATAAATGGTATCAAGTTGTTTCAGCATGGAAACCAGATAAGCTACCCTATCATCGATATAGGAACAATAAATTCTCTCGAGTTACATTTTGATGATCTTGACGCTTCTGTAAAAAATTATAGTTATACTTACCAGCTTTGTAATGCCAACTGGAGCCCTGTTGATTTGAATGTGTTAGATTACATCCGGGGATTTACTCAAATACGGCTTAATCAATATCGCATCTCTTCAATTGCTAAAGTAAAATATGTACACTACCAGGCGCTTCTTCCCGACAAAGGCTGCATGCCTTCAAAAGCAGGAAACTATTTGTTGAAAATTTTTTTAAACGGAGATACAAGCAAGCTTGCTTTTACCAAACGAATTTTAATACTGAATAATATAGTGCCGATCGGTATAAAAGTATTAGCGCCTTATAACTCGCAGTTAGGGCGAACACACCATAAGGTGCAGTTTAGCATTGATAAAACAAAGCTTAACATTTTTAATCCACAGCAACAGCTAAAAGTAATTGTATTGCAAAATTATCGATGGGACAATGCTGTAACAGGAATTCAACCTCTTTTTATGAGGGGTAATATATTTGAATATAATGGCGAAAGAGATTGCCTGTTTCCTGCAGGAAAAGAATTTCGCTGGGCCGATTTAAGAAGTTTTCGTTTCCAAAGTGAAAGAATCAGCAACATTAATAATAATGCTATTCCTGCTGATGTTTATCTTAGGGATGATCCGGAAAGAACCAATGAACGATTTTTGATGACCCAGGATGTTGATGGTTTTTTCACCATAGACTGCACGGATGCAAACAATCCCTGGTGGCAAAGTGATTATGGTAATGTTCATTTTACATTTTTGCCAAATGGACATCAACCTTATCCTGATAAAGATGTTTATATAATTGGTGAAATGACAGGCTATGCGTATAATGATTCTACCAGGTTGCAATACAATACCGAAAAGGGCATATATGAAAGAACACTCTTACTAAAGCAGGGCTACTATTCCTACACTTATGTTACAAAAGACATTAAAGCAAAGAATGAGAAAGCAATAACTGCGCAAACTGATGGAGATTACTGGGAGACTGAAAACACTTATACTGTACTTGTATATTATCAATCATTAGGTGGCAGATACGACGAATTGGTAGGAGCGATTTCAGTTAATTCAAGAACGGGTACACACGGATTTTAACGAAAACTAATAGCGTAAATTTATAATGCAAATATTATCTTTGCGCCCGGCAGGTCTTACACGACCAGCTCCTGCCGAAACCTCCCAGGGCAGGAATGCAGCAAGAGTAGGCGGTTGAGCGGTGCGATGTAATCAGCCTGCCTTTTTTATTTGCCCTTTCTCCTAAGATTAGGGCAATATCAATAATTATTAATTTTAAAATTTCCACGAGGGCCGAGGTATGAAATTCTTTATTGATACAGCTAATCTTGCTCAAATAAGAGAAGCCCATGATTTGGGAGTGCTCGATGGTGTAACAACAAATCCATCTTTAATGGCTAAAGAGGGAATAAAGGGGGAGGAAGCCATTGCGAATCATTATAAAGCTATTTGTGAAATAGTTGAGGGCGGTGATGTTAGTGCGGAAGTATTTTCGGTAAATTTTAAAGATATAATTGAAGAAGGTAAAAAGCTTGCCGCAATTCATCCGAACATTGTGGTAAAAGTGCCCATGATTAAAGATGGCGTTAAGGCCATAAAATGGTTAAAGGATAATGGTATCAGAACAAATTGTACGCTTGTATTTTCTGCTGGCCAGGCTATTCTTGCTGCAAAAGCGGGTGCTGCTTATGTTTCACCCTTTATTGGCCGGATAGATGACAGTGGTTGGGAGGGCACAGAATTAATTGCCCAGATCGCACACATCTATTCACTGCAGGAATTTGAAACACAAATTCTCGCAGCATCTATTCGTAATCCGAATCATATTGTTAAATGTGCAGAATTAGGTGCCGATGTTTGTACTTGTCCCCTGGAATCAATTCTTGGTTTGCTAAAACATCCTTTGACAGATATTGGACTGGCAAAGTTTTTGGAAGATGCAAAGAAACTGTAATAATTTAATTTCATTTTTAAAAGGCTATTCATCATTTGAGTAGCCTTTTATTTTTGGTGTGGTACATACTCTCGAAACCTCTATTCAAGATATTCTTTTTGCAGCGCTAATTACACTAACATTAATTATATAGGATTTTCTGAAGGACTATAACAAAAACTCCCTTTTTAAAAATGGTTGTCATTAAATAATTCTGTACATTAATGGTCGGGAAATTCTTATTGAGGCAACCACTTTTAAAATTATTCGTATTATACTTATATCAAAACATCCGGAACATTACGATGCAGCTACCCTCAAACAAATTATTAAGGGCTGTAAGGATTTTGACCACAGATATCAGAAAATCTTCTATGAAAAATATTTTGGATATGCCCTGAAAATTGTTTTTAGATATATATATCGTTATGAAAAAGCGATTGATGTTACAAATGATGGTTTTGTAAAGATCTTTAAAAGTTTTGAAGTTTTTGATTTAAAGAGTGATGGTGAGTTGGAGAGAATCTTGATGGGCTGGTTGCGGCGAATCATGGTAAATACGGCGATTGATGAATTGCGGAAGCAGAATATGATGCCTGAAATTGGAAGTTTGCCTGACTATATATGGGAGGAGCCTGATAAAAGTGGAACAGCAGATCAGATCATTTTGTATAAGGAATTAATTACAGAAATTAAAAAGTTGCCACCTTCCTACAGAGTAGTATTTAACATGTATGTGATTGATGGATATAGTCACCACGAAATTGCAGAGATGTTAGATATTTCTACGGGCACATCAAAATCAAGCCTTTCAAAAGCAAGAATGCATTTGCAAAAATATCTCAATAGAAATTCAACCGAAGCAGATATATGCAAGATGTAAACTCCGATATGGACGATATTTTTAAGGAGGCTGCAGATAAATACTCACTTAAAACAAATAATGCTGACTGGAAGGCCGTTAGACAAAAATTATATACCGGCGAAAATAAGGGCGGTATTGTTTATAATGAAAGAAAATTAATTATAGTGTTTCTTTTGTTATTAATGCCAACGGGTTTGATTATTACACATTACTTTAAAGTTCAAAAGGAAGCGCAAACAGTTACAAAAGTTGAGCATAAACAAATTAAATCACCAGGCGCCGATAGAACGGAAAACGTGATAAACAGGACTGAGCCGGATAAACAGGTGACTACTGAAGCAGACAAAAAAATAAATACTTCTTCTTCAAAGGAAGAATATAATCGGCAAAAGAAGAATAACAACATAACCATACAAAAAAATCACGCGGAAGAACAAAATAATTTAGTATCGGGATCATTAAAAAATAAAAAGAAATCTAATGATTTAAATCAATTTTATTTACCTGGCCATTTGAATAATAATATGATAGAGGACAAGCCGGCAATATTGTCAGAAGGTAGCAGCAAACTATCTGAAAGCATTAAGGATCCCAATGCACAAACAAATAAAATTGCATCCAGGGAAGGCAGCAAACGGCTCAATGGCAAATCAAATCGATTTTATATCGGGGTAGTAATAGCTCCTGAATTTACCAGCGTAAAATTTCAACCTGTAAAAAGAACCAGTTTCAATTTAGGTATTTTAATGGGTTATAGCCTGTCTGATAAAATTGGTTTCGAAGTGGGGGCCACCTTCGGTCACAAATATTATTATACTAACGGAAAGTATATAGTACCAAATAGTATAAGACAGGATAACTCAAAAATTTTAAACGTTTATGCGTTTAACAGCCTAACTGAAATGCCGCTTACCGTTCAGTATAATATAAAAAATGAAAAAAATAATAGATTTTTTGCAGGCGCAGGGTGTGTTTCCTATGTTATACATAAAGAGCATTATAATTATACTTACACAAAAAATGGTGAAGAAAAACAAAGTATAAAGTATTATAACAAAGCTTCTAATAACTGGTTTGCCAATGCCCAGGTTAGTGTGGGTTATGAATATAGTGGGAGTAAAATAGGTAATATAACAATAGAACCTTATTACCGTATTCCATTAAAAGGTGTTGGTATCAGCGATCTGCCCATAACAAGCATCGGAATAAATTTTGCCTTTACAAAAAATGTAAGATAATTGAATGTCCAATAGATTTGTTTGTTTCCCGACGCAGCCTTGAAAAACACAATCTTTGGGGGTTCTTTTTAGAGTGCAAACTCGGTCCCGCTTCACGCGGGACTTTTTATTTCTGAGAAAATATTATCATTGAAAGTTCATGCCAAAAAAACTTCAATTACGCGTTTGATATTAACCAAGTGCAAATTAAAATTTAGGACAAACAACTGCATCCTTAGTTGTATTACCCCTGTCGAGAAAACCTGCATACGAAATAGAAAGTTCAAAACCACCTCTTCCCTGGCTCGCCGTTTTTAACTGTGATATATTTGCATCATAACTGAACCCGATTGAAAAAGGGCGATAATCTAATTTTAAAAAGGGAATGAAAGCATCTTTTACGCGAAGATATCCCCCCAGATGCAAGGTATATAAAGGGTTCTGATAATCATCCCCAATCTTAACTGAATAAGTAGCACCAGCAATGGTTTCAGTATAATTGCCTTGTTTACTATAATCTCCCTGGATAGTAATATACGAAACCTCAGAAGCTGTAAACCGCACACCGGCTGATGCTACCCATTTAGGATTTAATTCAACCGGGGGATTTTTGTAAAAAGAATTTAGGGGTCGGTTAAAATGATGATAGGCAAAGCCAATAAAAAAATTGTCTGTTTCACTTCCATTGATTGACGAGTTATAGGACATTCCAAAACTTCCATCCCAATAATGATAACTTGATTTTGTAAACGTTTCACCGTCAGGCAGGGCAGGATTATATCCATTAGGGCCATACTGACTATTGGTTGTCATTTTCGATCTGTCAATTCTTTTCTGTACATATCCACCCATAAAACCAAGAGAAAGATACCTGCTCTTTTCACCATTAAGTGCCTTATGGTAATTAACAGCCGGATATATATTTGTTGTTGTAAAATTTGTAGTGCCGGCTCTGTCGTATAATATTTGTAAACCAGTTGTAATAAAATCATTGGCTTTGCCAATGGGCTGTTTATATTCGATATTGAATGAGCCGGTTTGATAAGGAGTTGTAACACTTCCCCACTGGTTGCGATATACACCCTGAATTCTTATATCGCCGGCAAATAACCCGGCAAGTGATGGATTACGAAGAAGCGGCGCTTCAAAGAATTGCGAAAAATGAGGATCCTGTGCATATAAAGCAGTAACGTTCATCAGAAGAACAACAATTATGATTAAGCAGTATTTCATTTTCAGGACGCTTCTATATAAAATTACAATTTTCATGCATTAGCTTTTAAGATTGTATTTATATAATAGACTCATTAAATTTTTTTTGTACCGGCTTTCAGTTATATGTTCATCGTCGGGTGTGTCACTCACTTTTACGTTCGGAACTTCATTCTACAAGGTCTATGAGTTTCAACATGGAAACCGTTGTTAAAAGCGTTTTCAATTCATCTCATCTTATCAAGGTAACATTTCCTTTATAAGTTAGTACGGATCCATTTTCACATAAAACATCCACGATATAAACATACACATCGGGTTGCTGATCTACTCCGTTGTATTTACCATTCCAGCCGTTTGAGGCAATATTCGCGCCGAAGTTCGCTTTTGCAAAAATCAGAACTCCCCAACGATTAAAAATTCTTAGTGATTTTATAGTAAATAAACCGGTGCCTTGCGGATAAAAATAATCGTTCTTCGAATCGTTATTCGGCGAGAATGTATTTGGAATAAAAATATTTGCATTGTTGCATATTACCTTAAATGCAATGTTATCTTCCGCTACACAACCAAATGCGGTAATTGCCTGTGCAGTATAAGTGATATCTGTCTTTGGCGATGCCATTGGTGCCCCACAGTTTGCACAGCTTAGTCCATAGGGTGGTAACCAGGCCCATCCTATTACATTTGGAGAATTTTCTGTTTTTATTGTGTATGCCGAACCTACATTTAATGTAACAGCACTATCCACAATATTAAATGTTGGCAACGGTGCAACAAGAATGGAAATTTGTGCTGTGTCCGCAAAACATTTTCTGCTGTCCGATCCAATAACACTATAAGTTGTACTTGTTACCGGCGATGCCACAGGATTACCAATAGTTGTGCTGCTTAAACCTGCAGCAGGCTGCCAGTTATATTGTTCTGCACCTGTTACATTCAGTTGTACCGAAGTGCCAAGACATAAAGTATCACCGGTAACGGGAACGGTTAAATGAGTGGGTTGTATTACACTCAGCGTAATAGAATCTTCTGCTTTGCATCCAAAAGCATCTGTACCTGTAACGTAATAGGTTGTAGTTGCATCCGGAACGGCGAGTGGTGTATTACATTTTGAGCAGCTTAGTGTTGGCGAAGTTTGCCACTCATAAGATGATGCTCCCAAAGGCTGCAACAACAATGATTGAGACAGGCATAAGGTCGAGTCACGGCCCGCATCAACAACAGGAGGTGGCAAAATTGTAACATTTTTTTGAACGGTATCAGCACACCCCGTTGTTGACGATTTTGCTATTGTTCTTACATTAAAAGTACCGGCAGTTGTATAAGTATATACAGGGTTCTGAATATTTGAAGTGTCGTTATTTCCAAAATTCCAAAACCATTGAAGAGGATCAGTAATATTGGCGCTGTTAGCCGCGGTGAAATTAATAGGTGTATTTACACATACAGAATCGAAAAAATTTGCAGCTACCACGGGTGATTTATTTATGTTGACCGTAACAGGTAAAATAAATTTTCCTGTACAGCCCGAGTCGGTTTGTACAAAGAGAGAGGCGTTATAAGTACCCGGGTTTTTATAATAGTGAGAAGGACTGATGGCTGATGAAAAAGTACCGTCTCCAAAATCCCATGTTCTCACATTCACCCTGTCAAAATTTGCCGTAATTGATGAATCAATAAATATAACCAAAGATGAATCGCAACCTGTCTGCGCATTTAATCCAAATCTTGGGAATGCACCAGAGACTTTAATAGAATCTTTTATTTGAAGAGGCACCTTGCAACCTGCCGTATCTTCTAAAATAACTTTGGGTATGTATACGCCCGGCGTATCGTATCGATGGCTTGTAGTATTTGAACTTATTGTTTGTATAGAACCGTCACCAAAATCCCAAATGTATAAGGAAGTGTTTTGCGTTGTTGCCTGGAAAGAAACCTGTTGGGGGTAGCAACCATTAAGTGGTGAATATTTAAAAGAGCCTCCGGGTCCTTTTACGTCAATTATTTTTGAAGCTGTATCATAGCACTCCCCAAAACCATGTGCAATCAGCATTAATGTATATTTCCCCCCATTTGTATAGGAATGAAACGGAGAAATTTGATCAGAGGTATTGCCGTCACCAAAATCCCAAAAAGATGTGGCATAATCCAAAGAAGTATTTTGTGCCTGAACAAGTAATGGCGGACAAGCTGCAAGTGAATCCGATATGTTAAAGGAAGCTTTTGGATTTGATATCGTAATAAGATTAGTTTTATTAGCAGTATCAATACAGCCAAAACGATCTGTAATTTGTAAGCCAACAGAATAGATCCCTTCATTAGAATAAAGATGAGTAGGAGTGCGAAGAACCGAAGTATCTCCATCTCCAAAATCCCATGAATATTTGAGAGACGTTCCCGTTGACGAATTTGTGAAAGTTACAGCAGATGAAGTACATCGCAAGGGATCTAACACTCCAAAACCTGCAACTGGTTTTGTTATGATCACTGCTTCTGTCTTTAGCAAAGTATCAGAACATCCGTTTGAATCAAATACGATCAGCTTTACATCATATGAACCTGTAGCGGCATAAGTATGCGAAACCGCAGGATGGGGAGGAGGAGCTGTTAATGTATCTCTTGTCCCATCACCATAATACCATAGCCATTTTTGTAAAGGATGTATTGAGCTATCGGGAACTGTACCATCAATAAAAGTAATTGAACTGTCCCTGCAAGTCCCTGCAGGATTTGTAAAGTTCACCGTAGGTCCGTAAATTTCAACCGGTACAGTGTTGTACGCGGTATCATGGCATCCGTTTAAATCAGTGGTTACGAGGAAAGGACTATAATTAGCCACTTGTTGGTATTGATGCACTGTGGGGTTATTGGTCGCGCCTGATGAAACCTTTCCATCGCCAAAATTCCACAGAAAGTTGCTGATGTATGCTTCATCAAAATTGGTGGCCGTAAACCTTATTGAGTCAGATCTGCAAAAATTACTATGAAGCGCAGTAACTGTAAATTCAGGTCTTTCATCTAAAGCATAAACTACATGGGTAACAGTATCGGCGCAACCACCATTGGTAACTATAAGCGTTGCAAAATAAACTCCCGGTGTTGCATAAAGGTGCGAAGTATCTTTTTGAGTAGATGTAGCCCCATCCCCAAAATCCCAGCTCCATGTTTGCGCTGCGACAGAACTGTCTAAAAAAGTGTGGAACAGCTCATTACTGCAATCCAGGGTACTTGAAAATGCGGCTACCGGCGCTTTTATGTGAATGTAATCACGAATAGAAAACGTGTCTGTACATCCCCCGTTTGTGGCAAATAATGTAATGGTAAACTTTCCTGTATCATTGAATTGATGTACAGGATTTTGATTAATGCTTGAACCACCGTCTCCAAAAAACCATTTCCATGCACTAACATTTCCTGTTGAAAGATCTGTAAACTGTACATTATTCGAGGCACAGGTATCCAGGGGTGCGGCTTTAAAATTAGCCACGGGTTTATCATTTACAGTTGCCCCGCTGGTCATTAAGAGCGTATCGGTACATCCATTGGTTGATGTTACAATAAGCTTAATTGTATATGCCCCTGCTGAATTGTACGCATGCACGGGATTCGCGCTGGTTGATGTAGTTCCATCTCCAAAATCCCATAAGTAGGATTGAATTGGCTCACTTGTATCAATGTTAGCCTTAAAGTTAACGGGAGCAAGTACACATACTCTATAAGGTGCATTTAAAAGGCCCTTTATATCGGGGGGTGATATTTTTACAAATTGTGTTTGCAGAATTGTGTCGCCACAGCCACCTGCACCGTTAAAAGCAATTAGTTGAACAGTAAATGCTCCCGTTTTAGTATAAGTATGTGTTGGGTTAATATCAGTAGAAGTTGTGCTGTCTCCAAAATCCCATATATAGTCTGTTGCTCCTGTTGATGTATTTGCAAACTGGACTGTTAGAGGCGCCGAACATGAAGTTCTTACGGAAGGAGAATTAAATGATGCGACGGGTTTGTTTACAATATTGACCGTCTTTTGAGCGGTATCGGTGCAACCTCCAAAATTTGCGATGTACGTAATTTGATATGCGCCTGCTGTTTTATATACATGACTTGTTGATAAACCTGTCGCAGAAGTACCATCACCAAAAGTCCATTGACCGCTAAGAGGTACAGGTGTTGATGTATCCTGCATAAATACGGTTTCATTAATACATCCGGTAGGAGGTATGATAAAATCAGTTACCTGCGTTCCTATGGAAACACTTTTAATAGTAGTATCTGTGCACCCTCCCGAATTTCTCGCTATTAATTTGATATCATAATCTCCGAATGACGAATATCTATGAGATGGATTTTTTTGAGTTGAGGTTTCTCCATCGCCAAAAGACCATTGATACGTTAAACCTGCATTGCTTTGGGAAAGGTTGGTAAATCGAAAAGTTGACGGGGCGTTACAAATACTTGTATAGGTATATGAAAAATTTGCGTGTACGGTGTCTGCAACTGCAACATAAGAAGTTTTTTGAAGTGACTCAGTGCAACCATAAGTGTTTGTCACAATCAGTGTGATATTAAAACTGTCGGCAAGACTATAGGTATGTGCTGGATGTTGAATGGTATCGTACGTCCCATCTCCAAAGTCCCAAAACCAGCTTTGTATATTTCCGCTCATCGGGTCACTTTTATCGGTAAAGTTTACATTTAACGGCAAACAACCGGATGCAGGCGAAGCGCTGAACTCTATATGCGGTTTAGCGGCAGCTATAATAAATGCATTTTTTGTAATTGAGGCGGTTTCCCCTGTAACAGAATTTTTTACAGTTAACTTTATTGTATAGCTGCCTGGATTGAAATAGATAATACCGGGATTTTGTTTATTTACAATATTGCCATCTCCTAAATCCCATGACCATGAATCGATATTGCCTGTTGAACTATCTTTAAATTGAACTACAAGTGGAGTACAACCGCTCGTAGGTGTTGCACTGAAATCCGCTTTCAATTGAGAAAAAGCAGTTGCATGCAACAGCAGGAGAATAAATATCAGAACG
>DATBFI010000261.1:0-6837 GCA_036558585.1 Chitinophagaceae bacterium | reverse complement strand
TTTGTGCTCGATTCAATCAAAAACAAATTATATGAGCAGCAAAACTAAAAACGTACTAAAGTGGTTGCCATCGTTCATTATTGTATGTCAGCTCAGCGTAAGCGCTATTTTAAAATTTGCAGGCTTCCCCTTTTTAGTTCGATCTTTTTCAGAAATAGGATTAGCCCGGTATTTAAAAGTATTTGGTTGTGCAGAATTATTACTGGTATCGCTGTTCCTTTATCCGCGTATGATGAGGATCGGTTTCTTGTTGCTTACTGCCTATTTTGGCGGTGCAATTGCAGTAGAGATGTCTCATGGAACTTTTATAGTCCCTTCTCTAATTCTCACTTTAATATGGATTGCGGCATATTTACGAAATCCCGCAATATTCAGTGAAAAACAAAACAAGTATGAAAAGGTAACAACTTCAAAAAATTATTCCGCAGCATAACAGCTAACAAAATTTTCTTTTAAAAAAAATGAATATGCAACACACAAACAACAATATGATTGTTCAAAACTTACCATGGTTCAAGAGTTGGTTCGATACTGCTTATTACCATAAGCTATATGCTCATCGCAGTGAAAAAGAAGCTGCTGATTTTATTAATGAATTAATTAGTGAGTTACAACCGGAGGAGCATTCTGTAATGCTCGATGTGGGTTGCGGAAATGGTCGTCATTGCAGGCAGTTGGCAGCGAAAGGATTTAATGTAACCGGTATTGATCTTGCTTTCTCCAGCATCAGGCAGGCAAAGAAGTATGTCCAAAAGGGTTTTCCAAAGGAGTCATTTTTAACTTTTGGAGAAATATCAGTGCCGCAATTTTTTCAGCATGATATGCGAAAACCTTTTGGCAACAATCACTACGATTACGTATTCAGTTTCTTTACCAGCTTTGGTTATTTTAAAGAGGACACAGAAAATCAAAGAGTCATCCGCAATATGGCAAATGCTCTGAAACCGGGCGGAGTACTGGTATTTGACTATATCAATGCAGAATATACAGCAAAACACTTAGTGCCTTCAGAAGAAAAAGAAATAGATGGAATTATTTATGCTATTACAAGATGGATGGATGAGAAATACTTTTTCAAAAGAATAATAATTGAGGATAACCAGTTGGGTGAAGATTTGGCATATACTGAACAGGTTGCAAGATTTGACTTAAATGATTTCGAGTTTATGTTTACCCTGAACTGCCTGGAGATTGAAAAAGTGTATGGTGATTACATGTTAAATGAATATGATAACAAAAAATCTCCACGCCTGATTATTATCGCAAGGAAGAACGGGAATTAATATTTAGTCTGAGGGTTGAATGCTCTGTGATTTTTTGTTTTGTCTTTTATCTTTTTTGGAAAAGATGCGAAAGTTCAGAACACACGGAAGTAATCTCCAGAGTTTCGGGGCAGGCGATGCATGAAGCGCCACAGCTTGTAAACAAAAAATGTTTACGCTCATTAGATCATTGAAAAAAATTATTACCGAAAATAAATACAAAGCCGGCTACATGATCACATACTCGCCTTTCTTAGTAATGGTAATAACAGGAAGTTGTTTCTCCTTATCAAAATAATCGTAAGCTTCTTTTAGCTTAACAGCAAATTTTTGCATAGAGATATTATCCTTTGCTGCGCGGGTAAGGTATCCCATGCTCTGGGGATTATCGTAACGTACGGGAAAAATGTGAACAGGAATAAAATCTTGCCCATTATTTTTTGCAGCAACGGCAAGCAAATACAGCTCTTCAATTTGAGAATCGTTGATAGGAATGCAGCCTACCGTAACGCAGCTTCCATGTATATAAATGCCACCGCCTGGTTTTAATGAATCACTTAGTACTTTATCTGAAGGATTTGGATAATTGAGCTTTAAAGCTAAATGATAAATATTTGGATTAAATTCTGTTATATAGTAAAAACCTTCCGGTACCTGGTAATCACCCGCCATTCTTTTGGGGCCAAGCGCGCCTGCCAGGGCACATACGCGATAAGTTTTAAACAACTTAAAATTTTCAGCTGTATTATTTCGTACCCAAACCTCCATTTGACTATCGTACTTAAAGGAACGGATATAGATCTGTTTAGGAGGCCACTCCAAACCCATAGCAGCAAACTGTTTTTGCAAGGTATCTTGCTTAAATTTTAATGCAAGCGCTACATTGGGATAGTTCCTTTGTTCATCAAAAAAGGAGGGCTGTGAAAAAGCGCAGGAGAAAGCCAGAAGAAAACAAACTGTAAAAAACCAATTTTTCATGGATGCGAAATTATTAATTATCATTTTATATTAATAAGTATGCAGATTAAAAGTTGTTAAAACAATTATTAACTAACGTGGATAAAGTTTTATTTATTGCCATTATTCTTACAACCAAATTTTAAAATACATAGCCATTCATTTTTCCCTTTGAAAGCAGAACTCGAAAGAGACAGGATTATTTCTCACGGCTGTTTTTACAAAATATGCCAATATCAATATCAGAAAATGTCAGTAAAACTAAAATTAAATTACAGGTTTCCCCTTAATGCCTGCTCTCTTTCAATAGCCTCAAACAATGCTTTAAAATTTCCTTTGCCAAAACTTTGGGCTCCTTTTCGTTGTATTATTTCAAAGAATAATGTCGGCCTGTCTTCCACAGGTTTTGTAAATATCTGCAGCAAATAACCTTCATCATCTCTGTCAACAAGCACCCCTAATTCTTTTAATGACTGCGTATCTTCGTCAATATGTCCCACCCTGCTTAACAAATCGTCGTAATAAGAAGCAGGCACTTGTAAAAACTCAACTCCCCTTTGCTTTAACTGAGTAACAGTTTCTACAATATTATTGGTAGCAAGGGCAATATGCTGGCAACCTTCTCCATTGTAATATTCTAAAAATTCTTCTACCTGCGATTTCTTTTTACCCTCTGCCGGCTCATTGATAGGGAACTTTACAAAGCCATTGCCATTACTCATTACCTTACTCATCAAAGCAGAATATTCGGTAGATATATCTTTATCATCAAAACTTAATATGTTTCTGAAACCCATCACATCTTCATAAAATTTTACCCACGGATTCATTTGATTCCAGCCCACATTACCTACACAATGATCAACATACAATAAGCCGGTTGGTAAGGGGTTATACTCTGATTTCCATTCCTTGTATCCGGGCATAAATACGCCTTTATAATTTTTTCGTTCAACGAACAAGTGTACCGTGTCACCGTAAGTATGAATACCGCTTAATACCACTTCCCCGTTTTCATCAGAAAGCGTTGTTGGTTCCAAATAATTTATGCCGCCACGCATCGTTGTTTGTTTCCATGCATCTTTTGCGTTATCAACCCGTAGTGCAAGTACTTTCACACCGTCACCATGTTTGAAAATATGGTCTGAAATGGGATTACCACTTTTTAATGATGTTGTAAATACAAAAATCAGTTTGTTTTGCTGCAACACATAGCTGGCCCTGTCTTTCACGCCTGTTTCAGGGCCGGCATATGCAAGACTCTGAAAGCCAAAAGCGGTTTTATAAAAGTATGCGGTTTGTTTAGCGTCACCAACATAAAATTCTATATAATCAGTACCCTGTAAAGGAAGAAAATCTACACTGGATTTGTCTGTTAATGGTGAAATCACTGTTTCCATAAACAAAATGAATTTAATATGAAGAAGATTTTATGTACCCGGCTAATAGTTATCTATTATCTTTTGTTCCCGCTACAGCGGGACTCGCCTGCTTTTTGAACTTTATAGCAGGGTGAAAATGCAACAATATTATTACCCTTTCAGGAAGGGGCGTCCATAGCTAAAGTCTCCATCAAGAGTGAGTAGTTAATGCGTTTATCATTGAATATTTTATGAGGATAATCAGGAAGCATCATTGCTACAAAGTTATAAAAATTCCAAGCCTGATTAGAATACTGAGTTAAGTTGGCACAATTTATATTCATTTATATTCTACGGAAAATATACAATCGAAGAGCAGAATTAAAGTATTAATAGAGATCCGGCAAACAGTAAGCTTTATTAAAAGGTTATTAACGTGCAAAGAAAAAAGCGCAGGTTGACAGAATTTTCACAAAATTGCAGCTCCTTTTACAATATCAAATATGAGCCAAAGCAAACATAAAGAGTTCGACCCGGCCTATTCTGAAAAAGAAGCTTCCCAAAATCGCCCGGCGCTATTGAAAGTTGGTATTCTTGGTGGCGGACAATTGGGAAGAATGTTATTACAGTCAGCCGCAAATTATGTTATAGAAACATCTGTGCTTGAAAATGATGAACGCTGTCCTGCGGCGCATCTTTGCCATCATTTTGTGAAGGGAGACATCCAAGATTTTGAAACTGTTTATCGCTTTGGTAAAAACCTGGATGCAGTAACAATTGAAATAGAATCGGTAAATGTGGAAGCACTTGAAAAGCTGGAATCCGAAGGTGTGAAAATATACCCGAGGCCTTCAGCCATAAAAGTGATAAAGAATAAGATCACGCAAAAAGAATTCTACAAGCAAAACAAAATACCATCTCCTGATTTCAGGATCACCAATGATATCAAAGACTTAAAGAAATATGCTGATTTTGTTCCTGCCGTACACAAAATAGGTATGGGTGGTTATGACGGAAGAGGAGTACAACTATTGCCAACAGAAAAGGACTTTGACAAAGGTTTTAATGCTCCCTCTGTTTTAGAAAAAATGATAAGTATAAAAAAAGAAATAGCCTTGATTGTGGCTATAAATAATAAGGAAGAAACAGCCTTCTTCCCTCCTGCTGAAATGGTATTTGATCCTGTCTTAAATTTACTCGATTACCAGCTAAGCCCTGCACAAATATCTAATGAAGTGCTTTGGAAAGCAGAAGCCATCGCTATAAAACTCGTGAAGGCATTTCAAAGTCCCGGGCTGTTTGCAATTGAAATGTTTGTAGATAAAAATAATGAGGTATACGTAAACGAAACTGCTCCCCGTGTGCACAATAGCGGGCATCATACAATTGAAGCTAATTATTGCAGCCAGTATGACATGTTGTGGCGCATTATATTAGATTACCCGTTAGGCAATACGGCTCCTATATTACCTTCGTCTATAGTGAATTTATTAGGTACTGAGGGTTATACAGGAGAAGCAAAATATGAAGGCTTACATGAAGTACTGAAGATGGATAATGTATTTGTACATCTGTATGGCAAAACGCAAACCAAACCGGGCAGAAAAATGGGACATGTAACAATACTAAGCAAAGAATACCAAGAATTAACTTATAAAGCGCATCGGATAAAGAATATCATTAAAGTTGTAAGTTGATAAGTTGAATTGTTGATTAACAATTAATTTGCGGTGATTATTCAACTATTCAACATGTCAACCAATCAACCTCTCGTAGGAATTATTATGGGCAGCGACAGTGATTTAACCATCATGCAGGCTGCTGCTGATATTTTACAGGAATTTGGAATTGAATTCGAATTAACTGTTGTATCCGCACATCGTACTCCGTTGCGTATGATTGAGTACGCTTCCAGGGCAAGCGCAAGAGGTTTGAAAGTTATTATTGCCGGAGCGGGAGGCGCGGCACATTTGCCCGGCATGGTTGCGTCAATTACGTCACTACCCGTTATTGGGGTTCCCATAAAATCTTCTAATTCTATTGATGGCTGGGATTCCGTGTTATCTATTTTACAGATGCCTAATGGAATTCCTGTTGCTACCGTTGCATTAAATGCAGCAAAGAATGCAGGCATACTTGCTGCAACAATTATTGGCGCCTTTAATGAAAGCGTTGAAGAAAAAGTAAAGGCTTACAAAAAAAATCTTGAGAAAGAAGTATTAAATAAGGCAGACCAACTAAAACAAGATGGCTGGCAAAATAATTTTGATCAGGCCCCTAACCCTTAAAGGGATTTAATCACCTCCCCTTTTTGAAATTTCTCTCAATCCATACTACTGCTTTCTTTACATAATACTCTTTATCATTCTTCAGGTTGTTTACCAGTTCTTTTATTTCATTATGATCAGGTTCATTGCGTGTGTACCATTCTACCAAAACAAGGGAAAGCCTGCGTTGCCATTGATTTTGGGATTTGTTCAGCTTCTTTGCCAGCACAAATATTTCTTTTTGATGCGTTTTTACAACCGGTTTTAAAGCCTGCATGCCAAGTGCATCGCAAACAGCCCAGTTTGTTATTTCTCCAGAAAAATTTTCTACTAATTGTAATGCATTTGTGGGATCTCGTTTTGCAATTCTGCCAAGCAGCTTACCGGCAAGAATTCTTTCTTCCAGTGAACCGGCATTCCATAACTCTGTTACAAGATCAAAATCTGCTTGCTTAAATTGTTTTGCCAGGTTATTTAAAACGGGCATGTAAACGCCATACACCTTTTCAACTCCGGTCACAAATCTTTGCTGGGCAACCAAAGCATTTTTATCTGCATGCTGCTTTAAAAGTTTTTGTATCTCTTTTAATTGTGCGGACATAATTATTCAAGGATGCGGTTTCTTATATTGTATTTATGACAAAGTCTGTCAGCTCTTTTTTTAAGATCATTTTGATACTGGTAAGAGGCGTAAAAATTTCCGTTGTACAGTTCATCGTATTTTTTTACCAGCTCCGGCTGGTACCTGCCCAGGAATTTATAATATAAGGTTTTACTGTCGGCTTTTTCATTTCCAAATAAAGTTAATCCCCCAGCAAGAATATAATCTGCATGATGATCTTTTGCCGCTGCAATTATTTTTTCAAGTTCTTCTTCCGTATCGCTGATAAATGGTAAAACAGGAATTGCATTTACTCCCACAAGAAAACCTTCCTGCTTCAGTTGCTGCACTAATTGCAACCGTTCTAAAGGCAGCAAAGCACCCGGTTC
>DATBFI010000260.1:0-11438 GCA_036558585.1 Chitinophagaceae bacterium | reverse complement strand
ATTTTTAGTTTTCTCGTTTGAGTACAATACTCTTGCGGTTACAGTAAGCTTCTTTCCAAATTTTGAATTAGTAGACAAAGTGATATTTGTTCTATCAAAACCTGAGTTGGGAAAAACACCGTCGCTTCTAAGATCGGAAAGAGAGAGCCGGAAATTTTGTGTTTCACTTCCACCCGAAAGGGCAATGCTATTCGTAAGGGCATGTCCGGTCTGATAGAAACGGCTCCAGTTATCGCCTTTATATGAATAAGGCCTCGTCACCCCATCAAACTGAACTACATCGCTACCATCTAATTTGGGCCCCCAACCATCAAGTCCCCACCAATTGTTCCAGGCATCTTCAATCGATTCAGCTTTCTTAGCTACTGAATTTTGCAGCGTTGTCCCTACATACCCACCGGTACCATGCGTTTTTTGAAAGTCCGTTAAGTTGTCTACAGTTTCAAAAACATAGTTAAAATTATATTCGATACCAAGCCCTTTACGTGCGCTTCCTTTTTTTGTAGTGATCAGAATAACACAATTGGCTGCCCTGGATCCATAAAGGGCTGCGGCACTTGCTCCTTTTAATACTGAAATGGTTGCAATGTCATCAGGGTTGATGCTGTTTAAGGCGTCGCCCTGGTCCGCACCGCCCCATATGCCTGCCTGTCCCTGGTTTGTGTTATCCATCGGAACACCATCTACTACATAAAGTGGTTGATTTAATGTTGACCCAAGGGTTTTAATGCCGCGGATCACAACACGTGAAGAGCCTCCCGGGCCTGATGCGATCTTTGACACATTCACCCCGGCCACTCTTCCTTCAAGCGCGTTGCCAACATTGGCCTCACGTGCCTGCGTTAAGTTTTCGCCGGCCACCTGCGTTATCGAATACTGCAGCGATTTTTTGTTTCTTTCAATACCAAGGGCTGTGACTACAACACCCGCCAATTCACCTGCATCTTCCTGCAATTTGACATCTGCAGTTGTAAGGTTGGAAACGTTTACCTCCAGGGCCCTGTATCCAACGAAGGTAAACACGAGCGTGTTTGATTTTTCAGGAAGTGTAATACTGTAAATGCCGTCGGAATTGGAAGTTGTTCCGACTGAAGTGCCCTTTACAGTCACGTTAACAAAAGGAATTGCTTTGCCACTGGCATCGGTAATTTTGCCCGAAACGGTTCGTTTCTGTGCAAAGGCGACAGAAATTCCAGCAAACAGTAAAAGCACGAAAACCAAAAAGTGTAATTGTTTCATAATGTTTACGTGGTTGTTAAATGATTAGATAATTATATTTTGGGAGATCACTAATGAATATCCTTGCCCATAATTGTTGGGCGAAAATGTATTTCGCAGAATTATTTGGGAGCATTGAGCAGCTATTTTGTTATGGTTCGAAAAATTTGGCTCTGGTAAACCAGAATCTTGACTCATCGAAAAGTTGCAACCGTTAGCACGTTTAAAGTTACTATTATTTTAATATTGGAAAATATTTTTTTGACAAATTAATTGTTTATTTGACCCTTTTAGAAACGGCCATCATTTTTATCCCCCGGCAATTCTTTCTTTGATTTTTCATTGAGCTAGTGGCATAATTTTTTATAAAGAAAGATATAAGTCATTAATAGTTTAGTTATGAAATTAGTGGGTATATTGTTGATCTTAGGAAGCATTCTTGCAACTATCTATATTGCCACACGGCCAACGGAAAAAATATAAAATCATAATCATTCATAAGTTTTTATATTCTTTTCAGGGTTGTAATGTTCCGCTATAAACTTTTTGAGAGCCAATAGCGACAATAAAAAAATAATAGGAAGAGGATCAGCAGTGGTTTCATGAAGCAGTGTAAACAAAGCAACGAAAAATAGAAAACAAGATATACAATAATAATTTTATGCTATTGTACCTACATCGCGAGAATATAGAGCGGTGGTTCATAATAAATTCAATTGTTTAAGTAAGTGACTCAAACAAATTCAATGGCACTATCTTTAAATATGTAAAAATAAAAATGCTACTTCATGAGAAATAGCATTGATAATCAGAGGTCAGAAATCTGAAATCCCAAATCACAAAATGAAGATCACACGAGTTCTTCCTGCTCTTTCTTGCTGTATTCTTCGATCAATCTTCGCTGCACGTCGTAGGGTACCGGAGCATACTCGTGAAACCTGCTTTTAAATTTTGCACGCCCCTGTGTAATACTGCGAAGAGAGGATGAATAACCATCCATTTCTGCCAACGGAACTTTTGCAATAACCTTTTGAAAACTTCCTTCGGCGTCTATTCCTTCTACTATCGCACGGCGTGTTTGCAGATCACCCATTACAGAACCGGTAATATCATCAGGACATAACACTTCTACATGATAAATAGGTTCAAGAATTTGAGGGTCCGCGTGTTGAAATGCCTGACGAAATGCCTGCAGGCCTGCAATTTTGAATGATATATCATTGCTGTCAACAGGATGCATCTTGCCATCATATACACACACACGCACATCACGTACATAAGAACCGGTAAGCGGGCCTACCTGCATCTTCTCCATTACTCCTTTTAAAATAGAAGGAAGAAAGCGGGCATCAATTGCACCACCAACAATGCAATTGTAAAATACGAGTTTGCCACCCCAGTCAAGATCATATGTATCGCGTCCGCGTACAGTCAGTCCATGTGGCTCGGGCATGCCTTCATACCAGGGCTCAATCCGCATCCATACTTCACCAAACTGGCCCGCACCGCCACTTTGTTTTTTGTGCCGGTAATTTGCATCAGCCATTTTACGGATCGTTTCGCGATACGGGATGCGAGCTTTTATAAATCGCACTTCCAGTTTATGTATATGCTCGATCTTCCATTTTGCAACAGCCAAATGCATATCGCCCTGGCAGTGAATAAGAATTTGTTTCAACTCAGGAGAATGTTCAATGATAAGAGTAGGATCTTCTTCCCGCAACTGGTGTAAGGCCTGTGAGAGTTTTTCTTCTTCACCTTTTTTAAGTGTTTCAATAGCAACGGTCATGTTGGGTGGAGGAAACTCTATAGGCTCAAGCTCATAATTTTTTCCTTTTGCATGGAGGGTATTATTGATATGGGTGTTTTTTAATTTTAAAGTAGCGCCTATGTCACCCGCTACTAATTCGTTTATATTATTACGTTTATTTCCCTCTACAAGAAACAACTGGTTTATCTTTTCGGTAACGTTCGTGCTTTCATTTTCCAGTTCCATGCCGCTTCTTATAGTGCCAGAATAAACTTTAAAGAAAGAAAGATCGCCAACATGTGGTTCACTTACAGTTTTATACACGAAAATGCATGCAGGTCCGTTTGCATCGCAGTCTAATTTATTACCGGCTTTGGTCACTTGAGCCGGCATCTCATTGGCGCTTGGACAAACATTGTCAATAAAGCCCATTAATCTTCCACTGCCCATGTTGCGCTCTGCCGACAAACAAAACAACGGAAATATATCATGATTGATCATTGCTTTCTTCAAACCCATTTTCATCTCATCCTCATCCAGTTCACCCTTATCAAAATATTTTTCCATTAATGTTTCGTCATTGCTTGCTACTGCCTCAACCAGTTCCTTATGCAGTTCATCAGCCTTAGCTTTTTCATCATCCGGTATTGGCAATTTATCAGGCTTACCACCTGCATCTTTAAATTTATACATCGTCATTCTAAGGACATCAATTATTTCATGAAAGCCTGCTCCCTGTTGTCTTGGATATTGCACAACCAGCACTTTGTTACCAAAATGACTTTTTGCTTCATACACTGTTCTGTCAAAATCAGCGCGGTCTTCATCAAGTTTATTTATAGCAAAGATCATCGGTGTTTTAAACTGCTCTGTGTATTGCCAGATGATATCTGTTGTTACTTCTACGCCCATTGTCGCATTCAGCAGCATGACACCAGTGTCAGCAACGCGCAAAGCAGAAATTACTTCACCAACAAAATCATCATAACCCGGCGTATCAATAACATTTATTTTATAACCTCGCCATTTTGTATGCAGCAGTTTGCTAAAAATTGAATTACCACGTTCCTGTTCCAGTTCGTGGTAATCACCAACAGTGTTTCTTTCAGCAATGCTTCCGCGACGGTTAATAAGGCCCGCTTCATAAAGCATGCATTCCGCTAATGTCGTCTTACCGCAACCAGCGTGGCCCAGTAAGACTATACTTTTTACATGTGAGGTATCAAATTCAGCCATGGCAAAAAATTTTTTAGAAATGAAAAAAATGCCATTTAATTTTTATGTTGTGTGCTGTATATCCCTATTCTGCTTCCGTTGTGTCACTCCCTTGTACGTAAGACAATTCTACTGATCTTTTCTCACGTACAAGAATGAAGTCCTGTATATTTCCAGTTAAGAAGTTCTTTGTTATATTTTATGCTTGTCAAAACCGTTGTATCAAATGGCAGAGAAAATAATTTCTGTAAGTGCGGTTTGCACTTACTTAAAAAGCAAATCGTTTTTTATTGATGATTATTGTAAGCTGCTCACAAACCTGTTGAGATCGCTGCGCAGGTCATTCAATGTTTGTTCTAACGATTGGTATTCTTCATATAAGTTCTCATGATCAGCATAAACTTCATCAGTCACCTGACCACCATTGGTCGCGACTTCAAAATTTACCTTTTTGTCATGTGCTTTTACCGCCTGTTTTAAATCGTGGATGTTGATTAGCTGGATGTGGAGTTGATTTTGATAATGTTCGAGGTCGGTCAATTGATCTTTGGAGAGCGATTTGTTAACTGCTTGCTGCAATTTACTTTTGAGCTGATTGAACTCATCGCGATAGGAATGCAAACGCTCTCTCCACTGATTGCATTCCCTGGAAAGCTGTGAGATGTCTGTCTGAACCATAGGATTAAAAATTTAAATGATGAAAAAAATTCCGGCGGCTCGTCGGGGTATGTCTGATTAAATGTAAAACACTTTTCGAGAAAAAACTAAAAATTTATTTCACTATTCACCTAAAATTTTAACAGGGATAATAAACAGCGTAAAAGGATTTTTCTTACCATTCTTCGGGTAATATTTACCAGCCTTCTCTTCAAATTTTATTTTATGCGCGGATAGGTTGAATATCTTAAACTGGCCTTATAAATAAGCATACTATTATTGTTCTTAGGGGAAAGGTGTCAAAAAATAAAATTTGTTTCTTTTATTTTTCAAAAAATGATTTTAAATTGTTTCGAATCTGTTCGATATCTGTAAACCAAAATTAATTTTATGAGAAAGCTAATTACCGAGTTTCTCGGCACTTTTTTCCTTGTACTTACTATAGGAATGGTTGTAACAGGCGGTAAAGGTGACTTTGCACCTATTGCGATAGGTTCAGTCCTGATGTGCATGGTCTTTGCCGGGGCACATGTGTCTGGAGCGCATTATAATCCAGCCGTTACATTAGCTGTATTGTTACGTGGCAGGATGTCCTTATCAGAAGCAATTCCGTACATGATTGTACAGGTAGTTGGTGCATGTGCAGCTGCAGGGATAGTTATGCTGATGTCAGGTGACAAAGTGCCCGCAGATCCTACTGCTATGGCAAATACATCATATGCATTAATAGCAGAGCTGCTTGGAACTTTTGCATTAGCTTATGTGGTATTAAATGTAGCTACTGCAAAAGGAACAACCGGTAATATGTTTTATGGATTGAGTATTGGGTTTACTGTTTTAAGTATGGCATATGCTCTGGGCGGTGTATCAGGAGGAGCCTTTAATCCGGCTGTTGCTGTTGGTATAAGCATACTGAAATTTGCGGCATGGAGTAATTTCTGGGTATATATCGTGGGTTGCTTCGGTGGCGCTGCTCTTGCTGCTCTTGTGTTTAGAATCAATAACCCGGAAGATAAATAATTATAATCGTTTGTGAGGTTTGAGGTTTAGGTTTTTGTCTTTCATGTTTATGCTACTGCACTTTGCGCAGTCTATATATCTCTGTGTAGTTCATGCATTGTCATGTTTATTTCCCTGCCCGTGGAAATATTGATTGGCTTCACTTTGATCAAAACTGTTTGAAAAAATTATCCTTCGGCCGCTACATTTCCCCTGAAAGAAAAATGACGTTGCGAAAAATAACTGAAAGCTACGATTATAGGTGTGGCCACCATAAGCGATGGAGTAGGATACCATCCCCATACATCTACAAATAATTTCAAAAAAAGATAATTCAGCAAAATGCAGATCATCACCACCACAAAATACCTGAGGAGTTGGATCCGCTTGCGGAGATATGATTCCGGGAACACAACGAACAGGCTTAAGTAAAAACCGATTGGGAAGGTTATACAAAAAGAAATAATATAAGCCGCAATATGCGGACTGATAGCAATAACAGGAGTATGCACTATTTTCTTGCGAAGAATAAAATGATAGGTGATGTAATAAATAAGAATATTCAGCATCATGTTACTGCCACCACAAGCTGCATAACGGAAGGTTTGCAGAGGTACAATTTTTTTAAAAGGTGGATAAAAAAAATCTACCATCTGCAAAATTGTATGCTTAAGCCAGTGATGCAGTTTATGCATAAGTGGCGGCGAAGGTAAAAGATTTGATAATTTAATTTCTGTTAAAGGTGATTACACAGAAGGCGGTAGCAGTGGCAGTAATCAGCCTGCAGTAGGCACACACTAAATCCCGGGTGTAAAAAATTGGCAACTGAAGGCTGGCAACGGGAAACTGGTAACTGTTTTATTATTTTTGCCAGCCTAAAGGTCTAAAGATGAGCGTTGTTAATACAATAAAACAAATCACAGCCGAGGCTATAAAAAAAGTATTCAGTATAGAAATTACCGCTGCTGATATTGCTGTAAATATCACCAAACCAGAATTTGAAGGTGATTATACTGTTGTATTGTTTTCACTGGTAAAGCAATTAAGAAAAGCTCCGGATGTGGCGGGAAATGAATTAGGTAATTTTCTTTTGAAAAATCATCCCGGCTTATTCAGTTCTTTTAATGTTATAAAAGGATTTCTGAATCTTGTTATTGCCGACACTTACTGGATAGAATTTCTGCAAAAAAATTACGATAACAAATCTTTTGGCCTCGGGGAACAGATCGGCAAAAAAGTAATGGTAGAATATTCTTCTCCTAATGCTAATAAACCAATTCATCTTGGACACCTCAGGAATAATTTCTTGGGATGGAGTATTGCTGAAATTTTAAAGGCAAATGGAAATGAGATTGTAAAAACATGTATTGTAAATGACCGCGGTATTCATATCTGTAAGAGTATGATTGCATGGAAACTTTTTGCCAACAACGCAACGCCCGAAACTACTGGTATAAAGGGCGATCATTTTGTTGGTGATTATTATGTGAAATATAACGATGAATACAAGAAGCAGGTAGAAGAACTTATTGCTAAAGGCATAACCAGGGAGGAGGCAGAAAAAGAAGCACCTGTTTTAAGAGGAGCCCAGCAAATGCTGATCGACTGGGAGGCTGGAAAGCCCGAGGTTATTGAGCTTTGGAAAACAATGAACAATTGGGTGTATAAAGGTTTTGATGAAACATATAAAAGAATCGGCAGCGACTTCGACAGGATTTATTATGAAAGTGATACATACCTGCTTGGAAAAGGAATGGTGGAGTATGGATTGGACAAGGGAGTTTTTTTTATGAAAGAAGACGGGAGTGTATGGATAGATTTAACAGCAGAAGGGCTTGATGAAAAAATTGTCCAAAGGAGAGATGGCACCTCTGTTTATATAACACAGGATATTGGTCTTGTCTTAAACAAGTATGAAGAGTATAAATGTGATCAGAGCATTTATGTAGTGGGGGATGAGCAGAACTATCATTTCAAAGTTTTAAAACTGATCGCTCAAAAATTACAATTGCCTTCTGCTGATGGCATTTACCATTTAAGTTATGGTATGATTGAATTACCAACCGGCAAAATGAAAAGCCGTGAAGGAACTGTCGTTGATGCCGATGATATAATTGATGAGATGTTGCATATTGCCAGGCAAAAAACAGAAGAGTTGGGAAAAGTAAAAGACTTTACTGAGACTGAATTAAAAGAATTATACAATACAATTGGTTTAGGCGCATTGAAATTTTTCCTGCTGCGTGTTGATCCAAAAAAGAGAATGATCTTTAATCCTGAAGAGAGTATAGATTTTCACGGATTCACCGGACCGTTTGTGCAGTACACGTATGCGAGGATAAAAAGTATATTAAGGAAGACGCAGGTTACAGGTTACAAGTTGCAGGGTGCTGGTGTGTTGCTTAATTTAGAAAAACAAGTACAAACACAACTTGAACAATTTCCAGCTATTATTGATGAGGCAGCTAATGAACATGATCCTTCCAAAGTGGCAATTTATGTTTTCAATCTTGCTAAGACTTATAATGCATTTTACACAGAGCACTCTGTTGCAAATGCAGAAACAGAAGAAAAGAGAATTTTACGTGTGCAGTTGTCCCGGCTAACTGCGGAAACTATTAAAACTGCAATGCATTTATTGGGAATACAAGTGCCAGAAAGAATGTAAAAATATTGAACAAAGATGAAAGAATTTTGAATCGGCAATGAGATGTACTTCTTCTACATTCATCATTCCTTGTCCGTATCTTATTCAGTATTAAATTGCTCATGATTTATTCACAGGATTATAATATTTCTCTATTTGCTTCCCAACAATATCGGTAAGTTCCTGTGGTCGTTGTTCATCAACTGCCCATTTTCCATTGTTGTGATGAACGTTTCCGAAAAGAACGTTATTCAATACTACATGAAAAGATTTTGGTGTACCATCTTCACGTACTTTTTCTGATGGCGTTACAATACCATCGTAATGAATATCGTCATAATTAAATTTAATGCTGAAATAGATATTGTTCATAAAAGAGCATATTGCAAAACTTATACCACCCAGAGAAAAGAGTGTGTTCGCAGGTGATCGATACAGGATGCAAAGTTGTTTCATTTTTCAAAAACTACAGCATCAGGTACTGCACCAAGTTTCACCAGGGTATTATTAATATCCTGGACCATAGCATCCGGCCCACATACGTAAAAATGTTTTGAAAAATCTTTTACGTATTTTTTTAAAAATTCTTCGTTGATGAATTCATTTAAATAATTGGAACCTTTTTCATCAGTGACTATGTACACTGCATTTTTTCCAAGCATTTTATTAAATTCATCTTTAAGAATAATATCCTTTGACGTCCTGTTAGAGAAGAAAAGTATATTGTCTTCCAGTTTGTTTTCTTTGTATAGCTGACGAAGAATAGCAATAAACGGAGTTATGCCGGCGCCTCCTGCGATAAAATACCCGGGGCCTTTATATTCAATCGCTCCCCACACATCTCTTATGATTAATTCATCGCCGACAATTAGTTTGCCCAGTTCGTTCGTTACACCATTATGATCGCTGTATATTTTAATCGTAAATTCAAGAAAAGGATCATCATTGAGACAGGTAAATGTAAAAGGCCTTCTTTCTTCTTCCCAACCGGGTTTATTAATTGAAACCTCTGTTGCCTGACCGGGATTAAAATGATAGCCTTCCGGTTTTTCAAACCTGAACCTTCTTACATTGTGGGTTACTTTGGCAATAGAAAATATTTTTACCTTGTACATATTCTGATTAATTGAAAGAGGAACCTTGAACGAAATGCGACGCAATAAGCGATGCCATCATGGAATAAAAGCTGGTAACATAAGAAATATCAAAAAACAAAAAACAAAATTCAAAATAAATTCGAAATCCAAAATTCGAAATTTTGAAATCTGAAACATAAAAACCAGAAAAAACTTAAAACCTCCGTTAAGAAATATCAAGAATCAAAAACAAGAACCAAATAAAAATTCAAAATCCGAAATTCGAAATCATAAAAAGGAACAAGGCTAACTCCCATTTAGGGGTTGGGGGCTTTATTTCAAAACAATCCCGGCGAGTGCAGGCAAATGCACCTTTAGCTTATACCAGTTATCGCTTTTGTATACATGTTCTGTTTTTATATCGGGATTGTATGCATCACCGGTTCCCCAAAATTCTTTGCTGTCGCTGTTAAATATTTCTTTCCATTCGCTTTTCCCGTGTACGTGCACTTCCCAATCGTAATGCACAACCGGCGTCATATTTAGGATAACAAGCACATCATCTTTATGCTTTTTACCTTTTCGTTTATATACAATTACAGATTCACTCCTGTGATTAAGATCAATCCACTCAAAGCCTTCCGGCTCAAATTGTTTTTCATATAAAGCCGGCTCATTTCTATACAATTCATTTAACTTTTGTACACAATATTTTATTCCGCCATGACTAACAAAATTTAACAGGTCCCACTGCAACTCGGTTTTATAATTCCATTCACTGGTTGCACCAAACTCATCACCCATAAACAATAATTTACCTCCCGGGTGTGTGAACATATATGTGTACATCAGCCGCAGGTTGGCACACTTCTGCCATTCATCGCCTGGCATTTTGTAAAGCATGGGACTTTTGCCGTGTACCACTTCATCATGACTTAAGGGCAACATAAAATTTTCGTCATAGAAATACATCATGCTGAATGTAAACTTATCCTGGTGAAACTGCCTGAATACCGGGTCCATTTTAAAATAATCAAGTGTATCATGCATCCAGCCCATCATCCATTTCATACCAAATCCCAAACCTCCTTCAAATGTTGGTTTACTAATTTTTGGCCAATCGGTTGCTTCTTCGGCAATGGTTTGCACATCATGAAAATCCCGGTATAATGTTTCATTCAGATCTTTTATAAATGCGATGGCTTCAAGATTACCATTGCCACCAAATTCATTTGGCTCCCACTGGCCCTCATTACGACTGTAATCGAGACGAAGCATGGAACTTACTGCATCAACACGCAAGCCGTCAACGTGAAAACGATCACACCAGAATCTTGCGCTGCTGATCAAAAAACTTTTTACTTCACCACGTGCATAATTAAAAATATAACTGTTCCAGTCAGGATGATAGCCTTTACGCATATCAGCGTATTCATAAGTGTGTGTGCCATCAAACATAAACAAGCCATGTGCATCATATGGAAAATGAGAGGGCACCCAATCAATCAGTACGCCGATGCCTGCATTGTGCAATGCATCAACAAGTGCAGCAAATTCCTGGGGAGCACCAAAGCGCGATGTAGGCGCAAAATATCCTGTGCCCTGGTATCCCCAACTGCCATCGAAAGGATGTTCTGTAACCGGCATGAATTCAACATGCGTAAAGCCCATCTCTTTCACATAAGGAACCAATCGTTCCGCTATTTCAGTATAAGTATAATATTTCTCTTCATCATATTTATCAGGCCGCATCCAGCTTGCAAGGTGTACTTCATATACACTCCATGGTGCATTCTGTGCATTATGTTTTTTCCGGTGGTTCATCCACCCGGCGTCGGTCCATTCATAAAATGTTCCCCACGTAATAGAGGCCGTT
>DATBFI010000259.1:0-4784 GCA_036558585.1 Chitinophagaceae bacterium | reverse complement strand
GATCAATTTGAGGCTAAAAATGAATTGTAGAAAGACCAAATGATCATTGTAACATGAATAAAATAGCCTTTCCTTCTCCATAATGCTCAGCAAAAAACCGAACATCCGAAGTGAGTGATGCATGCCTGCATGCCATAAAATATTCTGCAGGCTACAAAAAATTCTTAATTACAACTCATTGCCCAGCTTATCAATTTCACGAAAATAATTATTGACGAACGTCGTGAGTTCACCTTTTATAGTTAACCTTTCACAAAAAGGGAGAGTAAATAGTGATCAATATATTATTTTTGGAAACTTTCAATATAAAGATTGCTCATCAAAGTAAAAACACACCACATGTCAAAACCAAACAAAGCATCACGGAGAAAATTTTTACAGCAGATCGGCGCTACAAGTTTATTAGCAGCGGCCGCACCATTAAGTAGCCTGTCCGCAAAAGAAAAAGCAGAAGAAAGAACTTTATTTTATGAGAGGAAGATATCCCCGGCCGATAACATACGCCTTGGTGTTATCGGGTTTGGTATACAGGGACACTATGATCTGCAAACGGCTTTAAAAGTGCCCGGCGTAGAACTGGCAGGCATTTGCGATCTCTATACAGGGAGGATACAAAATGCAAAAGAGCTGTATGGTAATAATCTTTTCACAACAAGAAATTATAAAGAACTGTTAGACAAAACGGATATTGACGCTCTAATTATTGCTACTACCGATTGCTGGCATGCACGCATTACAAAAGATGCGCTGGCAAAAGGTAAAGCTGTGTATTGTGAAAAGCCAATGGTATATAAAATAAGTGAAGGACCCGGAGTGATAGAAGCGCAAAAGAAATCGGGCAAAATATTACAGGTAGGCAGTCAGCGCGTAAGCAGCATTGGGCTGGCAAAAGCAAAAGAATTATTAGCTGCCGGCGAAATCGGGAAACTGAACATGGTAAATGCAGTGAATGACAGGCAAAGCTCCATTGGTGCATGGGAATATACCATTCCAAAAGATGCGAGCGCGGAAACAACCGACTGGGAAGAGTTTATAAAAGTAACGGAGAAGATGCCCTATGACTCAAAAAAATTCTTCTGGTGGCGTGCGTTTAAAGAAGTAGGAACCGGTGTTGCCGGCGACCTGTATATTCATTTATTAAGCGGCACGCACTTTATTACTAATTCAAAAGGACCGGAAACAATTTACAGTACAGGGCAATTCAGTTACTGGAAAGATGGGCGCAACATGCCCGATGTTATGGCAGGTGTGATGCAATATGGCGATACGCCCGAGCATCCTGCATTCCAGTTAACGTTGCAGGTAAATTTTATCAGTGGCACAGGCGGAAGTAACCTGACAAGATTTGTCGGCTCTGAAGGGACAATAGAAGTTCATGGAAATGATATAACGGTAAAACATAGCCTTATGCCTGAGGCGCCTGGTTTTGGCGGTTACGACTCTGTATTCACTTTCCCTAAAAGCATGCAGGATGAAATGCAGCGCGAATACAATGCAAAATGGACCGAAGCGCAAAGAAAAGAACCTGAAAAAAAAGATATCGTTTTTAAAGCACCAGAGGGTTACAGCGACCACCTGGACCATTTCACCAACTTCTTTGATTCGGTAAGAACGGGTAAGCCTGTTGTGGAAGATGCCACCTTCGGTTTCAGGGCCGCAGCGCCGGCTTTATCCTGTAATGAAAGTTATTTTCAGAAGAAAATTATTCATTGGAATGCGGCTGATATGAAGCTCGTATAAATTGGGATAACCATTGATGTACTAAAAAAAATGATTCCTGCATTAATGAATAAATCTTTCAAAGAATTCATAGGTGCGCAACATTTGATCTATCCGTTGACGGTTATTTCCGCTTCTTGTGATCTCATGCGTAGCGCCGGGATGACGAACATATTCTACCTGCCTGCCTAATGCTTTTAAATTTTTGTAAAGCATTTCACTTTGAATAACGCCTGTTCGCAAATCATTCTCACCATGAAAAATAATGTATGGTGTTGTAATGTTCTGCACATATGTAACAGGCGATTCTTTATCCAGCAATTCTTTCACATTTTTTTCCCAGGGATAACCGCCAAAATAATTTGGCACCAAACGCCAAGCGTTGCCTTCACCAAAAAAGGTGTTAAGGTCATATACGCCACGCTGTGAACACGCTGCCTTAAAACGATGATCATGTGCAATGATCCAGGCAACGAGATAACCCGCATAGGAGCCGCCAGTTACGAGCAATTTACTTGTATCAGCCCATCCTTCTGCAACTGTCTTATCCAATGCTGTCAATACATCACTCGTGGGACCAGCGCCCCAATCACCAATATTGGCTTTAAGAAAATCAAAACCATAACCGCCGGAACCCCGCGGATTACAGTAAACAACACCATATCCCTTTGAACAGAAAAACTGGAACTCCTGCCACATCGTATTTTCACCAGGTCCCCACATAGCAGCAGGTCCGCCATGTATCTCAAGTAATAATGGATATTTTTTCCCTGCTTCATAATTTACAGGCTTCATTACCCAATATTCAACCGTCATTCCCTTATTGTTTGTGAACGTGTGCTTCTCCGGAAAACTGAGTTGCTTTTTTTGAAGCCAGTTATTATTGAGTGAAGTAACGCGTTGCAAATTTTTCGCAGTTCCATCGGCCATAAATAACTCAGATGGATCGGCAACTTCTGTTTTTGCACAGAATAATGTGTTGCCATTTATGTCATAGCTCGTAATGCCGCTATTGAAATCAGTAAGCGTTTCAACTTTTTTTGTCTGCATGCTGAACCTGCACAAAATAACGCCACCATTGCCCGGCGAAGTGAAATATAAAAAGTTTTCATCTTTGCTCCATATAAGATTCGTTTTATTTCTGTCAAAAGGGACCTCAATTTTATCTTCCTCTTTTCCGCTCGCAGGCATGATGGCAAGTGAGGGCACTACTGCATAACTTGTTTTGTTGTAGACATAAGCGAGCCATTTACCGGAAGCTGATACAGCGGGAGTTATATAACTCATACTATCCTTACCCAATATTTGTTGCAGGCCTGTTCCGTCAATGTTGATTCTGAAAATTTCTGATTCCAGTCTTCTGTCCGGATGTTCTTCATCATTTACATCTCCATCCATTATGATGGAATTGTTGTCAATAAAATGTGCATCGCCAAAAGAATAAAAACCGTGCGAAATTTCTTTTGGTGTGGCACCGGGCGTTGGCTCTACAATAAATACATGGTTTAAATTGATATTGGATGAAGTCACGGCCTCTTCCTGGAAGTCAAGCCTGTCAAGCACTTTAGCTTTGTTGTCTTTTTCATTGGCGGCAAGATAATTTCTGATTGCCCGGATCTTTCCATCAGGATCGGGTTTGGTTGTATCCGTTTTCAAGTTTTCATTGTTGATAAAACCCGGTTTTTCATAAGGCCATTCAGGAACTTTTTTTTCAGGATTGAGTGTTGAGTCGGTAAGTAAATCTTTCAATGGTATCGTTGCTGTAAACAATATGCGTTTGCCATCCTTGCTCCATTCAGGATTGCTTGCACCATATTTATATTTCGTAAGTTGAATGGCTTCCCCGCCATCAAGCGGGAGCAAAAAAATTTGCGGTTTTCCATCTGTCGTTCTGGTAAAAGCAATTTGTTTTCCATCAGGACTCCAGGCTGGTTGTGAAGCGCCTTCTTTTGCAAAAGTCAATTGACGTGGTTGAGAACCCGGAACTACTAACCACACTTGTGTAACATATTTGTATTCCCATTTACTTGTGTCCGGCTCGATGCCTGATACTGTAAAGGCCACCCTTTTTCCATCGTCTGAAATTGCAATATTGCCAACGGATTTTATCTGCAACATATCTGTTACTTTGATCCCTTCCTTCGGTTGGGCGTTTGTTACACAGAAACAACAGATCAGGAAAAAAATGGTGAGAAAATTTTTCATGGCGATTAGTTTCATAAACAGAACTTTGTTAATCGGTGCTATAAAGATAATTGACAGGAATTACCGGCAGTGTTGAAGCCGAATCTTCTTTTTTTGCAGGTAAAAAGCTAAGGTTGCAATCAGGGCTGTTGCTGCAATACCACTTTCACTGTTACAATTAGTTGTCCCAAATGGCGCATGGTATGTTCGGCCGCATGAAACAATAAGCCCATTACAGTTGATGGCAGTTGTGCCCTGCCCACAGTCCTGGGCTCAGAAAGCGTTTGCTCATCGGTTTGCTGCAGTTGTTGCAGTGCTTTATCAACCTGTTCATTGAATGCCTGCACTAATTCTGCAGTCGTTGCTTTTGTTTGATGCGGATCTCCTTCTGCTTTTAGTGCCGAGAGTTGTTCAGTCGTTAACTGCCTGCCCACCGCGTAAGAAAACAAACGGTCGAGCACACCATGCAAATGCTGCAAATGAAAACCCACAGATGCAGCGCCCGCAGGTTTTAGCCATAACTTTTCGTTTGGAAAATCTTTGAGCAAATTATTCACTTCTTCTCTTGCCTGTAAAAGAGCATGAGCAACCGGGTGCAAAAGTGGCGGAATGTTTTCAACCGGGCCTCTCAGCCATACTTCGGGAAGTTTTTGTGCCATATTTAAAGATACAGAGAGATTGATGTTGCAGCAAGGCGAAAGTAGTTTCAATCCATACCATCATTTAATCTGCCATTACATCAATCCGCTTGTTAAGTTTTATTTTTTCATGTACCAAAATGTTATTGATGAAGTATTTCTGCCGAAATTGATCTGAAATTATATTCATTCACATGCTAGCGAGACTGAGGTGTGGTTTTTTGTGCCAAGCGTCTTGGACGT
>DATBFI010000258.1:0-7584 GCA_036558585.1 Chitinophagaceae bacterium | reverse complement strand
GCTATTGCCATAACCATGATTATAACTATATCCATACCCATAGCCATATCCGTAGCCATAACCGTAACCGTATCCATAGCCATAACCGGCAATTCTCTTTTCCCTTATCCCGTTCACAACGATATTTAACCGGTTCATTTTTTGCTCCGCACTTAACTTTTCAACAAATTTGATGGTTGTCTTATGCGTATATTTATGCCGTAATATGAATAATGTTACATCTGCAAATTTGCTTACCAAAAATGCATCTGCAACCAGCCCGACAGGTGAAGAATCTATTATAATATATTTATAATTTTCCCTGGCAAATTGAATCAACGCATCCATTTTAGGACTCATAAGCAATTCACTCGGGTTGGGTGGTACAGGTCCGCAAGTGATCACATCAACGTGATCCGAATCATTAAGTCTGCTAATAACTTCAGTTATAGAATAATCATTAACAAGATAGTCGGTAAGACCCTGCCTAAATTCTTTATTCAGGTAGCGTGTAAGTTTAGGCTTCCTGAGATCCATTTCAATTAAAAGCACTTTTGCACTGCCCGCCGATAAACTTGATGCAAGGTTTGTAGAAACAAAACTTTTACCTTCTCCACTCATAAAAGATGTTGCAAGAATCACTTTGGAGGAATTATCTGAAGCAATAAAGCGAAGATTTGTACCAATAAGCCTGAATTGTTCTGCAATACCTGACCTGCTTTTAGCGGGAACAACTTTATTTTTAAGATTCTTGTTGTAAGATAGTTCCCCCAGGATAGGAATTTTAGTAACATCTTCAATTTCTTTACGATCAGCAATTTTATTATTAAAGAAATCAAGCAATACCATAATAATTATCGGTATTATAATACCTGTTAACACGGCATATGTTGTCACCTGCTCACTCTTAGGAGAAACAACTCCCTGGTCAAAGGCAGGATCAACCACACGGCTGTCATTAATAGTTGAAACCACAGCCAGTTCTGTTTCTTCCTTCTTTTGCAGGAGGAATAGGTATAACTGTTCTTTTACACTTATTTGCCGCCGCAGTTTTAAGTATTCTCTTTCTTTTTCGGGAAATGAAGCCAGCAAATTTTCAAAATTGCCATGCCGTGATTTTATTTGATCAAGTTTTAACTGGTACTGATCCCGTATGCTCTGAACATTTTTTAAAATATTGCTTTTTGTATCTGTGATCTGATTTTTTAACCTGCTGACAATTGGATCTTTTTCGGTACTTATTTTTATTTGCTCCTGGTAAATTTGAATTTGATCATTGTATTTTGTAATGAGAGGCCCTAATGTAGGTTCCGGGATTCCGTATTGGGATGGAATGATGTCTGTATAGTTTTTCGATTCCTTGATAAATTTTTCAAGAGCATCAAGCATTTGTAATTGTCCTGCCTGTTCAGCCTGTAAATTATCAAAATTCTGACTTTGCAAAAGATACTCGCTCCCCGCAGCAGTTATATCGGTGATCTTGTTTGCACGTTTAAACGCTTCAGCTTTTAACTCCACGTCATCAAGCTCTTTCGAAACGGTATCTACTCTTTCTGCTACAAAGCGGGTAGCTTTATACCCGGCAAGGTTTTTATCAATTAGTGCGGCAATGTTAAATACTTCAATAAGCTTGTTTATGATATCAACTGCGAGTTGAGGTGATTCATTCAACATAGCAATTTCAATAATCCCACCCATATCATGCGTTTGTGTTACTGTGATCGCATGGCGCAACGCTACTGATACCTGACGTTTATCCTGTATGATAAGTGTATACCCTGCAGGATCAGCATTTACAAGTGGATTACGTTCAAAACTTACAAGTTTACCTGATAATGAGAAAGGTTCATTATATCTATGGTCTGTATGTTCACTTCCTTTTATCAAAAGAAATTCTCTATCCTTTAAAAGAAGCTGGTATGATGAAGGCAGGAATTCATTAGTATCTATATTATGGATATAAACAGGCGCATTTTTCCCATATAACGTAGAAGACGCAATACGCCCCTGAGATAATAATTTAATTTGCAGGTTTAAAGAATCAACAACCGCTGCTGACAGTTCATACGACTGAAGAATATCAATTTGATTCTGTACTTCCCTGGCGCCTGGTGACGCGCCCAGTTCTCTCAATAAATCATAATTAGGTGAGGATTCTGCATCGGCTTTAATTAAAAGGTTGGCGGCTACCCTGTGCATTTTAGGTGTGTAACGTAAATAAAGCTGAGCAATAATATAGGCTACCAATACCGAAATAATTATCCAGGGCAGGAAACCAACCAGCTTGTACACAAATTTCTTAATGTCAAACTGCGCACCTGTGGTTGTGGTAACTTCACCGCTTTCTATATCTGTTACGGGGTAGCTCATATTATAATCGTAAGAGAACAACAACAAAAGCAAGGACACTGGATACCGCTCCTACATATGTGAGCGTTCTCTGTACGTTTTCCGTTGTAAGTTTTACGCCTTTGGCTTCTACATAAATTATATCATACCTGTTAATATAATAATCGGGTGAATTGAGAATACTTTTATCATTCATATTCAGTGACATAACCTTTCTTTGACCATTCACCTCTCTGATAATTTTAATATCATCCCTTATGGCGTATTGAGTTAAATCACCAGCCTGGCCTATTGCCTGGAATATGTTTACCCGCTCACTTTGCACATTAAAGTTGCCCGGCGACTTCACTTCGCCCATTACAGAAAAGGGAAAATTTCCAAATTTTACGCTTACTAAAGGATCAACCAGATATTCTTTATATGCCTGTGCAATAATATCTCTTACAGCTTCTTTTGAAAGACCCGCCACCTTGATCTTTCCAATTTTAGGCAACTCTATATTTCCATCAATGTCAACAATTGCCTGCATCCCACTTGTTCCTCCTGTAAAGTACTGGCTAATGTATTGCACTGTTTTTTCATTTTCCCCTCCAATCGCTATTTCAAGTACATCATTTACCTGCACAGCAAAAGGCGGTGGCTGTAATTCTTCAAGCTGAATTTTTGCAGAATCAGGAAGATTGTTAAAGTAAGTAGCAGATTTAGTGCTTATACATGATGTGGAGAAAATCACTAAAATAACACACGAATAGATAAGCAACCAAACACTGACGCAATTTCTACTCATAAGCAATTAATCATAGGATTAATAGAAGCAAGCAAAAGTATTAACACATATGTTGAAAACACATTAATAAATGATTAGAATTACAAGGGTTTAGATTATTTTTTTTTAATAAGGTAACTCAGGGAGATTGCGTGGTCTTTAAGAAAAATCCTTCAAACCCTGCTTCATTGTGGGATATACAGGTGCATGGCATTTTTTATTATCTTGATGGATATTTCGCATCCTTAGCTACTTTTGTAAGGCGTGGTTTTGTTGAGACAGTATATAAATTCGAATGCCCAATTCCAGAGGCTTAATTCAACTTTGATTAGTTAATCAATCTCCTAACTTATTCACCTTTATCATTTTATTAAAATCAGGCATTTGCAGCACCATATGGCATGGATATTGTCTTTCTTTAATAAGAAAAGAAGAAGTTGAAATTGCAGACAAGGTTAGGAGAACAGTTAAAAAATATAAAAGGCAGATTGTTAAAATGAATTTATCTGCTGTTGAGCTGCATTTCTACTTCCGGTATATATTTACATTAGATAATTTAAATTAATAGCCATGGAAAGAGAGTTAATATTGCCGGTAAAAGACAGTAACTATGACAAAAAGAAAGTGGAAAATGAAATTGAAACAATGAAAAAATTGCTACCTTATATAGAATCTTTCAAATCATTTTTTACCAATAATGATGTCTTTGATATTCGCAGTCACAAATTAGTTACAAAATACAATAAGATAAGAAATGCCTTTGACGAAGGCTTGCAAAGTACAACAAAGTATTATGTATTTTGTAAAAATTAAGTGTATTGATATTCGGAATTTCTAATATCTCATTCTGCGTTTGCCCTATCGACTTATAGCGTGTTTTTTTCTTCCGGCAAGAAACCGTTCCTTTCGTATTTGTTGAACAGGCACATTTAGTATTTTGCTTTCCAGCCAGGCAATTATATCAAGATACATGAAGGAGCGTGTTTCAAGAGGACTGCCCTGGTAACGTTGTAATTTTTCTTTTAGTAATTTGAAAGCAGGGATAATTTTGTTTTGGCTCAACGAAAATGATTTACGCAAGAACCGAAATATTTCCTCTTCCACAACACTTAAGTTTTTCATCTTCGCCATAAAGCGATATACGGATTTAATAAGGTATTCAAGCAATTGATAATTACCCAACTCATAGTGGGCAATTAAATGCAACAACCTGGCATAACATTGAAGATCTGTTCTTAAATCAACCTTCCAGTTTATTATTTTATTTAAATATTCAATTGCCTTTTCATTGTCACCGCTTCCGAAGTATAAACAGGCAATTTTATAATAGAATACCAGGACCCGGTGTCTGTCAAGATTTAAACTATACTCTTCTAATTTTTTTTCAATACATGGAACCAGTTTTAATCCCTCGGTGAAGGTTCCTTCTAAAAAATGTTTATTTATTTTCTCAGTATATAAATACACAAAGGTTTGAATGCGGGAATTCACATTCATTGTACCGTGATATGAATTCTCAAACTCCTCAAATTTCTTTACAGTTTCATCAAATCTCTCAAAATTATTCAGACTAAAATGAGCACTCAAAAGGTTATGCATTCCTTTGATGTACTGCACCGTTTCAATTGTTTTCATAAAAGGTTCATCTTCGAATAGATTCACCCATTTCTGAGCATAGCGATAATACATTAGCAGATCCTGCAAAATAAAGCCATACCAGCAGTAAGACTGATACAAATACATTTTCTCATAAAATGTTATCCTGCGCAAATCATACAATGGAAGATTTGCTTCGAAAAACATCTTTACGGCGCTCACATCTTTCTCATCCCTTGCATGACCCATTTTTATATACCAGCTGTACAATTGCAACGATAAATTCGACAATTTATTCAACACTGTTAAGTGCGCATCAGCCTCATCTACTTCATGCGACAATTGCTCGGCTCTGTTTTCAATGCTGCGTGTGATATGTAACGCTTCTATTTTTTTCTCAAAGATCAATGCCTGCAATTGAAACGTGATCTGATAATTTTCTTTAGCCGACTGTTTTATCTTATCCAATACTTTCAATGCCTGCAGATATAAGCCTTTATTGTATAATATTCTGGCATAACCCATCTGTTCGTGTAATTGCATGTCGATATTATCATCATCCCTCATCAGTCTCAGGCTTCCTAACAACTGTTTGTACAGATTCGCTTTAATATTCGAAAGCTGTTCTTTCTTTATAGTTTTATTTTTTTCAAGAAGCGCTTTTTCGTCATATTCACTCATCTTATCCAATGCATCAAATAATTGTATCATCTTTAAATCAATGCTCCCTGCTGATCGTTTTACATAGAGCTTAAATAATCGTTTCTCACTTGTTTCAAGTGATTTTATTAACTGAAATAGCTCATCGGTGCTCCTGTTAGGCATCGTAATTATTGTTTTGTGAAATCGTTGCTATACATGCGTTTCATATCTTTTATCCCTGTTTATCAACTGTAAAATCAACGTAAATTTGTACAATTCACACAACATCCAAATCATATTTTTGATTTTTGCAGGCTGCTTAAATAATAAAGGCAGGCAATCAAAATTAAGCAGTCTGCATTTTTCATTTCTAAATATTTGCTATGCCGCAAAAAAAGATAGATATTTTTGACACTACTTTAAGAGACGGTGAACAGGTTCCGGGTTGTAAATTAAATACAAAAGAAAAAATCGAATTGGCGTTGGCATTGGAAGACCTTGGCGTTGATATTATTGAAGCCGGCTTCCCCATCTCAAGTCCTGGTGACTTTAATTCGGTTCGTGAGATCACAAAAGTAATTAAGAGAGCAACTGTTGCGGGTCTCAGCCGTGCGGTGCAAAAAGATATTGAAGTTGCAGCCGATGCATTAAAATATGCTGCGCATCCACGCATACATACTGGCATCGGCACCTCCGATTTTCACATTCAAACAAAATTCAATTCAACCAGGGAAGAAATTCTGCAGCGTGCCATTCAATGCGTAAAATGGGCCAAGAATTTTGTTGATGACATTGAATTTTATGCAGAAGATGCAGGCCGAACTGATAATGATTATCTCGCTAAAGTAATTGAAGCTGTGATCGCAGCAGGTGCAACCGTTGTAAATATACCCGACACAACAGGCTATTGCCTGCCACATCAATACGGCGATAAGATAGCCTACCTGGTAAATAATGTGCCTAATATTGATAAAGCTACCATTTCGTGTCACTGCCACAACGATCTCGGCCTGGCAACTGCCAACTCTATTGCAGGCGTAATTGCCGGTGCAGGTCAGGTCGAATGCACCATCAATGGTCTTGGTGAACGGGCCGGCAATACATCTCTTGAAGAGGTTGTAATGATCATCAGGCAACATCACTCACTTGGTTTTTACACAAACATAAAAACACAGCAACTAAATCCCATTAGCCGTTTGGTAAGCGATACCATGCGTATGCCGGTGCAGCCAAACAAAGCAATTGTGGGAAGTAATGCATTTGCACATTCAAGCGGCATTCACCAGGACGGATTTTTAAAAAATGCGCAAAACTATGAGATCATTAATCCCGCTGAAGTTGGCGCCGGCGATTCAAAGATTGTACTTACTGCACGAAGCGGTCGCAGTGCATTGGCACATCGTCTTCAAAAACTCGGTTATCAGTATAATCGCAACGATATAGATGTTTTGTATGAAAAATTTTTAGAAGTGGCTGACCGTAAAAAAGAAGTTGATGACAACGATTTGCATGAAATGGCTAAAGCATACAAGCCCGAAGCGGTAAGTGTGTAGAAATATTTTTTCCGATACATCGGAAGGAGACTGAGGGATGAGGTGATGAAAAAAGTTCTTTTTGGTTTTGATAATCCTGATTTATTTTTTCTCCTTCGCTTACTCATCGAATGAGAAACAAATTTGATTAAGTGAAGAAGATTGAATCAAACATCTCCAAAGGAGTCCTTGGACAAGGCTTGACAGTTGAAGTCACAGTGGCACTGCAGCTTAATCAAGGCGAATGAAACAATTGTGCTGTATATCCCTGCCTGCCGGCAGGCAGGTTTTGTTTCTTGATTTTTGGTACTTTTTTATCCAGGAAAAAAGAAAGTAAATAGAGAGGTAGAAAATATAAGTGAAGATAATTAAGCATCAAGTGTAGAAAGCTAAGTAATAGCGAGTAAAAAATTATAAGCGGCTTTGAACATGAACGCTACAGTTGACATTTTTCCGAACGCACAAGTGAGTGACACAACTCGTGATGCCATGAAAAACAAAAGCTGACTACATAAACATAAAACACAAAATTCAAAACATACAACTCAACAATGGGTAAAACATTATTCGAAAAAATCTGGGAAAAACATGTTGTAAAAAAAATAGAAGGGGGACCTTCTGTATTGTACATCGATCGGCATTTTATTCACGAAGTAACCAGCCCGCAGGCATTTGGTGGATTAGAAAAACGCGGATTGAAAGTGTTTCGTCCAAAACAGG
>DATBFI010000257.1:0-4322 GCA_036558585.1 Chitinophagaceae bacterium | reverse complement strand
GGCTTTATTATTATTTCATCCTGCGATGCAATAAACAATGTGTCTTTTGTATTTCTTGTTATCGAATCTTTAAATAATTCATAATCCGAAAAGAATATCCGCGCTACTATTGAATCATATTTACGTATGGTGATAATTCTTGTTGCATTATTTTTTTCAAGTAGTTGCTCTGGTCCTTGTGTTAACCCTGCGGGCACCGGAACTTTAGACTGTGAAAAATAAAAAGCATTACCGGCCAGGATATAAGAGATGCGATAATAAAATTTACCCTTAAAAGGTAACGTATACACGAAACCATTTTGGGGAAGCTGCGGCGATTCAGTTGAAAAAATTGTTTTAAATCTCTTCAGGCTGTCAAAAGAAGATTGTACTGTTAGTTGTATACAGCCTTCTCCAAATGGATTAATCCATGAAATACGCACTTTATTATTTCCAACATCTTCTACAGAAAAATCAGGCAGCTGATTTTGTGCACCTGCCTTAGTGAATGAAATTATTATTAGAGCGGACAGAAATATTTTACACATCTTTTAAAATTGTTTCCAACGGGTTGTTAGTATTAAAAACATAAGGTTTTTGCAGGCAATGAGAGATTACCCTGCAAGCCACCACTATGAATCATTAAAACGTTGCTGCCTTTCTGAATAGTGTTATTTACTATCATTTGCTGTACAGCATAAAAGGTTTTAGCGGTATATACCATATCTGTTGGCAGTTGATGTTGCCGCCACGTGTTATTCATAAATTGAATAAGTTCTGATGGATGTTTCGCATAACCACCAAAATGATAGTCATGGACCAATTTGTATAATTTAGATTCATCTGCCGGGCTGAGCAGTGCTTTTATTTTTTCTATCAGAGAATAATTGCCCTTCATAATACTAATACCCATTACTGTTTGAATTGGATTAACGGATTGAATAATACCAGCCATTGTTGTTCCTGTGCCAACAGCACAAACAACATGTGTATATTTTTCCGGATCGGTGCAAAATAATAAAATTTCTTTTGCACCTGATGCACCCAAATTTCCACAACCGCCTTCAGGGATCCAGTAAACATTTTTAAAATCTTTTTTAACTGCTTCTTTATCCCTGTATTGCAACCTGCTTATGAATTGAAGATGCATTTCATAATGTCGCGCCATTAACAATGTGTGCGAGGGAAATGCAGGTTGCCCGCCTCTTATAATACCAATACTTTTTAATCCCATCTTATTGCAGGTAAATGCAGTTGCAATAATATGGTTAGAAAAGGCTCCTCCAAAAGTACCAATAGTGTTATACCCATTGTTTTTTGCATGTCGCAAATAATATTTAAGCTTGAACCATTTATTACCGCTTACAATCGAATGCGCTGTATCTAATCTTAGTATATCAAGCTTAACATTATTATTGTTTAACCAGTGAGCTTCAATTGCTTGGGTAAATATTTTTTCATTATGCAGGTCATCTTCCATTCTTAAAAAATGAATTAATAATTATTGGGTACTTAGCTGTAAACATTTAGTTTCGCAAAATTCAAAAGAAACATTTATGCAGCCAACACTTGTTATACTTGCAGCGGGAATAGCCAGCCGTTATGGAAGCATGAAACAAATTCAGTCTTTTGGGCCATCAGGTGAAACGATTATGGACTATGCTATCTTCGATGCCATTACCACCGGCTTTAAAAAAGTTGTTTTTATTATCCGCGAAGACTTTGCTGCCGATTTCAAAGATATTTTTGAACCCAAACTGCAGGGGAAGATTGAAACGGCTTATGTTTATCAAAAGCTTACTTCATTTACAGGTAACAGGAAAATTCCAAAAGAAAGAGTCAAGCCCTGGGGCACTGCACACGCTATATTATGTTGCAAAGGGGTTGTGAATGAGCCATTTGCAGTTATAAACGCAGATGATTTTTATGGCAGGGATGCTTTCCTTAAGGCCTATGATTTCACAGTGCGCAAATGCAATGATACACGTTTTGCCGTTATTGCGTATGAACTTGAAAATACGCTTAGCGAACATGGCAGCGTTAGCCGTGGTGTTATTTCGGCAAATGATCATAAAATGACAGCTATCGAGGAGCGTTTAAAAATCTTTCAGACAGATAGTAAGATTGTATATGAAGAAAACAGCATAATTACAGAGTTGCCTCCGGATACAAAGGTGAGTATGAACTTTTTTTGCTTAGCTCCATCATATATTGAAATGTGCGAAGAGGAATTTAACAAGTTCCTTGATGAAAATCTGCACAACATTAAGGCTGAATTTTTAATTCCAAGAATGGCTGATCAATTTATAAAATCGGGAAGAGGCATAATTGAAATTGTTCCCACGGATGCTAAGTGGTTTGGAGTAACATATAAGGAAGACGCACCTATTGTTCAGGCAAATATTGATAAGTTGGTAAGCAAAGAAGAATACCCTCATAATTTGTGGGCAAGCTTAAAATGATTTTGCCTGCTGCCCTTTTTAGATTTTTTAAATGATTTTCATTTTTGTACCATGCCAGTGCTGCTATTGATCTCTCTTGTATCCCTTGTGCATTCTTTATTTTATTGAGAAATAAATTACGATCAAATCGCTTTCCTCAATAAAAAAACCCCGCATAAACGGGGCATGTGTATGTTCATTAAACCAACTGTATTTATTTTTGATTATAAGCTTTTACAAGAAACACGTAATCTTCTACTTGCTTAATCTGGTCAACGCGGTTTACGCCCCTGAGTGTTGTAATGTTAGCGGGCATTTTAATTTTTTGGAAGGAAGAATCGGTATTCTTTAATTCATCTATCATCTTAAGCATACTTTTTACCTTAATAGCAAAGACTACGCCTTCCGCTTCTGGCTGTTTAGCACTTAAAATACCTACTATTTCTCCATTTTTATTAAATACAGGACCGCCTGAATTACCCGGATTCGCATTTAACGAAATCTGGCAACTTGCTGTATCGCCATTATAACCAGACTCGGCACTCAAATAACCCATGTTATAAACAATCTCATCCCTCGGGTAACCTAAAGTAAATAATTCCTCGCCTAATTCAACGTCAGATTTCTTTATACTGTACGGTAAAGTGTTATAAGGTCTAAAATCACTGTCGTCAATCCTTAAAATTGCAAGATCACGCAACTGATCTATATTAATAATCCTCGCGTTAAAATCTTCACCCTTATTGTTTACAACGACGGCCCCCGTGCCGGTAAGTACATGTGCATTGGTAATGATATAACCCTTGCCATCAATTAAGAAACCTGTGCCGGCACTTTTAAACTCTGGTGCAGGTATATTTACATGCTGGTTGTTTTTTAATTGACTGTTTAATGCATTTGTTGTTCTTTCCAGGTTATTTACTTTGCGATTTAACTGCTCAAGAGTTGGATTGGGTGTGGGTGTAAAATAGGCGAATAGTGCGCTTATTATTATAGCTGTTATGCCCGCGATCGAGGCAGCAATTGCTGTAACTCTTCTGTATTTGTTCCATAATTGAACAACACGACCTTTGCGTGAGATTTCGCCACCTTCGTAAATGTCCCCATTGGTCACCAGCTTATTATGTGCCTCATGCAATGAATTTTTCAGGTTTTTATATTCTGAAAAATTATCCATCTGTTGCAGAAACAATTTATGTTCTACTACCATCTGGTCGATCTCAGGAGTATTTTTACGAAGCTGTTCAAAATAAGCTTTTTCTGCCGGCAACATAGTACCATTCAGATAACGCTCAATAGCTTCTAGTAAAAGTATATCTTCCATTTTATTCTCCTATATTATATTGCGCAAAGAATAATTTTTTTAAACGCACAAGACATTTATATTTTTGATTTTTTGCATTATCGGCATTTGTATATCCAAACTGGGCCGCAATTTCTGTCATGCCTTTTTTATGAATATAATATGCTTCTATTAAGCTTTTACACGGTTCGCCCAAACTGTTCAGTGCCCTTTCCATTATCGCGAATTCAACGTTTCTTTTTTCATGAAATTCAAGGTCCATTTCCACGGGCAGGGTCTCTTCGAGGCCTTCTCCTGCCGCAACGTATCTTCCTATTTGTTGCAGTCGTTTAAGCCAGAGACGTTTGCACACTGAATATATATATGTTTTAATTTGGCTGGTTAAAACAAATGATTCGCTTTTGGATTTTTCATATAGCGTAATCATTGCTTCCTGAAAAATGTCGCGGGCATCATCGTAGGTTCCGTTATTGTTTAGGATAAAAGCCTGTACTGTACTAAAGTTGTCCTTATATATCGTGTCAATAGCTTTCGAGTCATTGTTCGCTAATCCTTTCAATAAGAGCTGTTCATTAATCTCTTGTTTCACTGAATCCTTT
>DATBFI010000256.1:0-3707 GCA_036558585.1 Chitinophagaceae bacterium | reverse complement strand
GCAGAATATACGGAACATGTATAGCTCCATCAGCTACTTTAACGCCATATTGTTTGCAAACCTGAATCGCGTTAGTTAATTCGGTGATGTAATCCTCTATTGGGCCTTTATGAAATATATCAACCGTTGGCTCATTTTCTATTACCGCTATTTCTGGTTTGAATGTATTAAAGAGCTTTGTAAGCTGCTTTTTGTACAGGTTCATATCGGTAGGAAATGGTACAGGCTTCCTGTTATCTCCGGAACCCGTTGGATTAGCCCAGTTTATAGTCAATACAACTTTAAAGCCTTTCTGGGCTAAATTTTTTTCGGTGGCCATATTGCCCCTGAAATTTTTCAATTCAACTATAGCCCTGATATATTTAACACCAAATTTATTATACAACATTATCCTTTCATTTGTTGAACCTTGTACTCCTGCACCAAACTGGGTGCCGGAGGCCTGGGCATCATCACTTGTAATGCTACTGGTTGCTGCGACGGCACTTGCTGAATTAACTGTCGGCGCTACTTCTTTTTTACAACTGTTAAGTGCACTGGCGCATCCGAGAATCAATAGAGCGGATACAAATTTTAGTTTTTTCATGTTTTGTGAATTTTGTTTGAACAAATAAATACCTATTGCCCTTCAGAAATAGCCTGCATTACACAGGTAATTACTGACGGTTTTACCAGGTCAACCAGGTCAAAAAAAACTCATATCGTTAATAATTACGAATTCATAGGCATTGCTTCAACTCAGTTTAAGCAGTTATGAATTGTTCTGAGCTATAGGTTAGCAGATGCTTTTTATAGATTTAAAGGTGGATTAAGAATTAAAGATTGATATTGCTTTAAAGGTCGAATTGACAATTAATTACGCTGCGTAATATTAATTTAATCACTCCGGATAATCCTTGCATCTTGCACAATCGCACCCATAGGGTGTTTGGAATCAGGATTAACAACTAAAAATTTAATTTCAATGAGTCTTTCAAATAAAGTGTTCACAAAAGAATTTTACCTCAACCCTGTAAAAAAATTCGAAACTGATTAGCAAAGTTCATACCAACTTCTTCCTAAATAGGGAAAATTTGGGCACTTTTTTCCTTTATTTTTTGAGTGATAGCTAGAAGGATGAACATAATAAAGTGTAGGAGTGACACTTATTTTTACCGACGATGTAAATCGTATTGGCAGGGATCAGATGAGTTGAAAAACAATTATAGAATGAATTCCCTTTCGTGTTACATTTTGTTTTAATTAATACTGAAGCGGCTCAAATGAAATTTTCGATATGCGTGCAACAAAATAGTTATACAAATAATTTGTTTACAATTCTTTGTATAGAGTTATACTTTAGGCTCCCACCCCTTTTCGTATTCTCTTTGCCATAGTTTCTTTGCATCCTGATCATTGACAATATGCCCGTTGCTGCTATCGCAATACAAGGTTTTCCCGGTTCGTTGCGCGATGTTTGCAAGATGACAAAGGAGCACACTCTTATGTCCTTCATTTACAGGGGAATTTATTTTCTCTTCTCCACGCACAGCTTGTATAAAATTATTGAAGTGATAGAGATCAAGATTCCCGCTTGCCGTCACCGGATTTGTTGGATCGGTTTTTACATCTGTTTTTACTTCTTTCACCAGTTTATTATCGGCATCAAAAATTTTATAATCAGCAGCATTGTAATTCACCAGGGTTCCTTTATCACCATAAATGATAAAGCCACGTTCCGCACCGTCAACAGTATAATGGTTACAACTCCTGCCTTCCCATGTAATTGCCTTATTGGTTTCAAATTCAAATGATGCCACCTGGGTGTCTGGTGTTTGCCAATCATCTTTAAATGCATAACGTCCACCTGCTGAAGTAACTTTTTTTGGAAAATCAACACCAAGAAACCAGCGGCAGCAATCAATTTCGTGCGTGCCGTTGTTGCATGCCTCACCTGTGCCCCAATGCCAGAACCAATGCCAGTTGTAGTGTACTAAATTATCCTGGTAATCCATACGTGGGGCCGGTCCTTGCCATAATTCAAAATCAAGCGTAGGGGGTACCGCTACCTTTTTACCAATTCCAATTGATTTTCGGTTATTTGTATAAAAAGCTTTTGCAAAATAGGCGTTACCAATAATACCATCGTGCACTTCTTTTGCGGCTTGCATCAGCGTGGGGAATGAACGTCGCTGATTCCCCATTTGTATCAGCTTGTTATACTTGGTCATTGCTTCGATAAGTAATTCCCCTTCATGCGGATTTTGCCCGCAGGGCTTTTCTACGTACACATGTTTACCATGTGATACACCAAGGATTGCTGCAGGCGCATGCCAGTGATCTGGCGCAGCAATTATCAATGCATCGAAATCTTTTTTCTCTGCAAGTTCACGAATATCCTTTACGAGTTTGGGTTTTCGCGGCAGTTCTTTCAATGCATCAAAGCCATTTGCAATCGCTTTTTCTTCTACATCACATATATAAGCCACTTCCACGTTGGGCAATTCTGAATAGGATTTTGCAAGGTAAGCCCCCCTGCTGTTGACACCCATTACAGCCACAACAACTTTATTTGAAGGGGCATTTTTACCGAATACAGGAAAATTCAGAATCGTAATTCCTGCAGTTGCAAGGGAACTGTTTTTAATAAATGTTCTGCGATCCATAGCAATATTTTTTGTGACAAAATTAATTTATATAACTGCAGTATACCATAGCATCATACCGCAGTCATCTGTGATCTCTTTTGTCTGGGCAGGAACAGTAAGTCTATGGCACTAATGGCTTACCTGCTGTTTTGTAACTGTTATTAAATGCAAAATTATTTTTCATTCTTATTACGTGTCAATATAATCTTTAAATAATAATTTAGGTTCATGGAGAACAAAAAATTCTATTTTATTCATCTAATATTTTCAACTCATGCGCCCGGCTCTTTAATACGCTCATCACCTTGACGAAGTATTTATTAAGACAAGAAGAATAAAGAACAGCTGCAACCGGATTATTTATCAAATTACTCGCCGATATATGCGGATTCAAAGGAGCCCGTTGAGTGTTCTGCAAAGATTGAAATTATACAACTGATTAAGGAGTTGCCAGTGAGCAAAAGACTCTGCTACTATTAAATGCGGAAATGATATCACCTCACAACAGATGGTTCTGTATTTCATTTAATGACCAACTATATTTTAAAGAAGTTATTTCCTTTCGTAAACAGGAAAGAAAGCATTCTCATCCCGATCGGGATGATTAAAGAACTTACAAAAGCAAAAAAGTAGCCGTGGCTACTCTTTTGCTTTTAATCTCAGTTTGTTTTGGTTTCTACTAGTTAAGTTGAATAAAAGGGATCATGAAGATAGAAGCAAATTTCTTTACTTGCATTTAAAATGACATTAAAATGGCCTGCCGAATTGTAGTATAAAAAGCTAATGTGATTTTTTTTCTGCTACGATAAAATATCTTATTGCCGGTTAACAAAATGGGTCGGTGCGCAAACGATGAGCTATTATATTTGAGTCATAATTTAAAAGTTAAAGCCGCATAAAGGAATCCAAAACTTCGAACTTTATTAAGATATTCGTATTTCCGTAATATACTTAAGGCGATAGAATATGGGAAGTAAAAAATTACAGGTTTGGTTGCCACTTCTTTTTTCAATTGTAATGATAATTGGTATGTGGCTTGGATACAAATTAAGAGCTGACACATCCTCATCTTCAGTTGGT
>DATBFI010000255.1:0-10746 GCA_036558585.1 Chitinophagaceae bacterium | reverse complement strand
AATCTGGAGCGCTGTCGATTATCCTGATGAAGTTCATGAAGATGTGAAAGAATGTTTTATCATACTGAAAGGCAGGTGCAGGTGCTATATTGAGGATGAAGTAGTGGAACTTGGTCCCGGCGGATTTCTTGAAATACCGATGTATAAACATCATGATGTAAGGGTGCTTGAATATCCTGTTCTTGCAGTAGTGCAAAGAATAAAAGTTGCCTGACAGACAACTTTTAATGAGCAACCTTTATATATCCCCACCCTTCCCGCTGTTTTGAAATAATCTCGTAAATACCATCGGGAACAGTTTCTACCCCCGGCAGCAATTGACTTTTATCCACGTTTTGATTTTTCATCGCAACTGCGCAAACCCTGAAAGCAACATTTTTATTTTGCGCCAATCTCGTTACTTCATCAGCAACAACAGACCTGTCTTTTATAGCAAGATTAAGTCCTTGCCCAAACATGACCACCTCAACCCGGGCATTAGCATTTGCTTTTACTACTTCATTTACCCATCGTATAACTGTCTGCTGATTTACTGTATCTCTACTGGTAAGATCGAACACTACATTGTAGGGTTGTGTTTGTGCTGATACAAACTGTACTGAGCATATCAGCAGCACATGTAAAAAGATTAAACGTTTCATATGTTTGAGTTTTAGCGAGAGAAAATTTACAAAAATAGTTTTGTAAGGAAAATATTATTTGGAAATGGAGGTCCAGATCACCCCCAGTTTTGTCGTCTCACAGTCGTAGTAATCAAAATTTTAGAAAAATAATTTAACCGATCGGAAAGAAAGGATAGCCTATTGGAAAAGAACATATTTACAATTTCACTTGTTTTCTATTTTGCTGCCTGTTATTAATCGAAGAATTTATTTATGAGAGCTGTTTTAACACTGATTATCGATTTTATACATGGCATCGGCATACAGACCGTTCGAAAAAAACCAGAGAGCCATAGAATCGATATTAAAGTTGAATCATCGCTATTCAATCAAGTAAAATAAATTTTTATTTCCTCTTCCTACAATCAATTTTTTTTCTTAGCTTTTAAATTTCAAAACTGACTTTTTTATTCTCTCACTAAAACTCAAATTTTATGGCAAAGAATGATCTTACCCAAACAACGCATCGTCGCGGATTCATAGGATCACTTGCCACCGGGGCTGCAACACTTGGCATAGCATCGCTGGTAAATCCGTTCCAGGTGAAAGCACAACCAAATCCCGGTGATGGTTCATCCGACGCCGATGAATGGTTTAAAAAAATTAAAGGCAAGCATCGCATTGTATTTGATGTGACTGAGCCTCACGAAATTTTTCCTTTTGCATGGCCAAAAGTCTTTCTGCTTACCAATGCAGCTACGGGAACTCCTGAAACTGATTCCAGCGTAGTTGTAATCTTGCGGCATTTTGCTGTTGGATATGCGTTAAAGAGCGACTTGTGGGCAAAATATAAATTAGGCGAGCTGTTTAAAGTAAACGATGATCAAACCAAGGCTCCCGCTGTTAGTAATCCATTCTGGCAAAGAGCAGCGGATACTGTGCCCGGCATTGGCAGTGTACAAATAGGTATTAATGACCTGCAGCAAAGCGGTGTAATGTTTGCGGCATGCGATATGGCCATCACAGTTTACAGTGCCGTAGCGGCAATGGGTAACAATGGCGATGCTGCTGCAATAAAAAAAGAATGGGAGGAGGGAGTTCTACCAGGAATTCAAATCGTTCCTTCGGGAGTTTGGGCAGTTGGTCGTGCGCAGGAACATGGATGCGCCTATTGTTTCGTTGGCTGATAGATGAGTTATAACTTTAAGCAGATGTAACTGATACATCTGCTTTTTTATTTACAAGAATTACAGAAAGGGAAGTAAACACTCTCGTTTTTCAAAAAAGATTATACAGGAATAATGGAAGTAATCGGATTTGTAGCGGCAGCCTTCATTGGAGTTTCTTTGGGACTCATTGGAGGTGGCGGATCTATTATAACAGTTCCTGTTCTTGTGTATTTGTTTTCAATACCCCCATCTCTCGCAACTTCTTATTCGCTTTTTATTGTTGGTTTCAGCAGTCTTGTCGGCGCGTATAAAAATTACAAAAAGGGATTAATCAGTTTTAAAACTGCTCTTCTTTTCGGTGCATCCTCTATTACTACCGTTTACCTCACACGTCGATTGATAATTCCTCAAATACCTAAAGTTTTTACAATAGGAACATTGCATTTAACAGAGCCTTTTGCTATAATGATAGTCTTTGCTGTTCTTATGTTAGCCGTTTCATTTTCTATGATCAGCCATAGGCACGTATTCTATCATCGCCAGAATGAACTCGATATTTTTTTGTTGGTGTCGTGTGGAATTGGAATAGGACTGATCACCGGATTTCTTGGAGCAGGAGGAGGTTTTTTATTGGTACCTGCATTAGTCTTAATTATGAAGCTGCCAATGAAACAAGCAATCGGAACATCATTATTAATAATTGCATGCAATTGTTTAATAGGATTTACCGGTGATATCGGGCACTACAGTATCCAGTGGCTATTTTTACTAAGCGTTACTCTGATCGCCGTTTTAGGTTTAATTGTGGGTGATGCATTAAATAAAAAAATTAACGGCGATAAACTTAAAAAAGCGTTTGGATGGTTTTTATTAATAATGGCCATTTACATCATTGTAAGAGAGATCCTCGATGCACTAAAATAAATACACTCCAGAAAACCATTTTTTAAATCATCCTCTATTTTACTGCAACTTGCTTTTTAGCGCCGGCATCATCCCGTGCCTTTTTAATGGGACTAAAGGGCCCATATTTATGTTGGTGTTCGGAAAATGTATCTGCATATGGGCCGTAGGGATAATCGATTGCTTTCTTCGTTATATCCGGCCAATCCCCGGAGAAGGATTTTTTTGGCCTGGGCTGTGAATTAACAAATGCTGCAACATCCCATGTTTCTTCATCCGTAAGTTGAGGGTTTTCACGTGTCGCAGTTCCAAAAGGCATATTATATTTTACATACCCTGCGAATCGTGTTAAACGATAAAGACCGGCACCACTATTATAGCTGTGAGGTCCCCAAAGAGGAGGATACAAATAGGCAATTGAATCAGGTTTTAAAATACCTTCCCCATTTTTCCCATGGCAAACCTGGCACTTAGTAACATAAACTATCCTTCCTTTTGCTGTATCTGCCGCCCTGTTTATAAAGGGTAGTTCTTCAGTATTAGCACCCTTTGGTTTTACTCCTTTTGGAACATCTTTACCCAACCATTTTAAATATGCAACCATAGCTCTCATTTCTTTACTTGTGCTGTCTATCTTTTTTCCATTGAGGCTTCTTTGTAAACAATCATTCACACGAAACTCAATTGATTCAATAATCCCGCTTCGCGGACGAAATACCGGATAAATTGAGGCAACTGCTGAAAAACAATTTCCGTATGGTTTTGCACCTGCGTCTGCATGACAGTTCTGGCAATTCATTCCATTAGAAATATGTGAAACTGTTCCTTTGGGGCCCAAATAATAAGCTGTATTAGCAATAAGAGCCTTTCCATAACGAATCAATTCACCCTCTGCTGTCAGCGGTATATTATTCGTATCAGGGGCATGCCATTCGTTCTTAACTGAAGCTGAATCTGTTTTGCCCACTGATTTAGCCTGCGCTGCTGATTTTTCGGGTCCTGAATTGCAACCAACTACAAGTGTTATAATTAAGGCAGATAACAAAAAGGGCCTTGATTTTCTAAGAATTTTCATGTGTTTATTTTTTTAATGCTGTAGTTTCTTTACGAGAGGGGAAATCTGTTGTGAATAAGGCAGCTTTACTTGGTATTACTTTCAATGTTACTAAATTAGTAACAATAAAAAAAATTTCGTCTTTATTTGCATTAGCGAATGACCAATCTTATCATCCGGATAGTTACCAGACTACACCAGGCTGCCGGGCCCTCAGAGCACTGGTCTAAAGCCGCATGCAAACTTTAATTTTCGTATAGAGCACCGGGCGCAACTTTTTTTACCTGCTCGTGAATTAAATCCGGTTGAAGAGGCACATAACCATCCTGGTGCACTAATTTCTGTCCATCGGTCAGCACCCATTTAAAGAAATTAAGAATTTCCGGCTTTTGTGGTCTTCCTTTTGTAATGAAATATAAATCTCTTGCGGGAGGTGAAGGAAATTTTCCTGAATTTACTGCATCGAGAAAAGTAGAAAGATCGGTGTAAAAATGCTCACTGTCATCTATCCTGCCATTAGCATTTAAATCGATTGGAACAACTTCCATCCCCGGAATTTTTTCACCTGTTGTTATATCGTATACAAAAAGAGTATTATTATATCCAATGGCATTTTTGTTTTTCCTCACGGCATCAGCTATTCCGGGGTCTCCCGCTACGCCAATACCTTTTAAATCTTCTTGTCTTCTGCTAAAAAATGAAGCCCACGAGTCTGCTGCACCGGCCGCATCAGCCCTTGTATATATAGAAATCCTGTTGTGTGTGGCGCTATTGATTTTGAATAAGCTATCCCATGTTGTGGGGCGTTTATCAATAAATATAGATTCCAGCTGTGCTTTTGTTAAACCTTTTGCGCGTATTATGTCTATGTAGGGATTTTTAGAATTGATAGTTGGCAGCACAGCATCTTTACATAGAGCGATCCACCAGACACCTTTTCTTTTTTCTGCATTTGTAATTTCACGCGAAAACATCCCCACATCAACCGCGCCCGACAGAACATCGGTCAGGCCTTTGCCCGCCCCGCCCGCCTGTATATCAAACCGTATTTTTGGATGAGTTTTATTATATTCTTCTGCCCATTTTTGAGCAAGGGGATATAAAGCAAATGCACCAGAAAAGGAAATAGATGGCTCTTTTTCTTCCACGGATCTATTTCGGCATGATTCAGGCAGAACTGAAAAAATAATAATTGCGAGAAAGAGTGTGCTTTTGTACATAAGAATATTTTATATCCGTTCTATAAGTTTGATTCCGGGTTTACAAAAATTATCATAGTTCTTCAGAATGTACTAACTTGTTTAAAAATGAGAGCCACCTGGAAAGGCAGCTCGATTAGTAGAACTAAAACTCAAACTTAAGAAAGTATTAACCGCTTGTTAATGTCCCACTTTTAGATATTCTTTTAAAATGTCTGTTTTTGGATTCTCAAAAATTTCTTTGGCAGAACCATATTCAACAATTTCACCATAATACATAAATACCACGTAGTCGGCCAATCGTTTTGCCTGCCTCAAAATATGTGTGACAAGGATGATCGTGTAATCATTCTTTAATCTTGAAAACTCTTCTTCAATTACCCTACTTGAAAGAGGATCAAGCGCAGAAGTTGGTTCGTCTGCCAGAATGATCTCAGGCTCAACTGCCAGGCCTCTTGCCAAACATAATCGTTGCTGCTGACCAATTGAAAGCCTTTGTGCGGAAGTTTTTAGCCTGTCTTTTACTTCGTCCCACAAAGCAACTTCACGCAAATGTTTTTCCACTTTTTCATTGAGAATTTTTTTATTTCGTACACCTTTTAGTTTTAAACCATACGCAATATTGCCGTATATCGACATAGGTAACGGAAAAGGTCTTTGCATAACCAAACCCATTTTTTGACGGAGCTGTGTTATGTCATGCTTCTCACTAAAGATATCCTGGCCATCGATTTCAATAGCTCCATCAACTTTTAATTCACTATACAGATCGGTTAACCTGTTCATACATTTTAATAAAGTTGTTTTACCACATCCGGAAGGACCCAGTAAAACGGTGATTGCATTTTTAGGAACTTTAAGATTGATGTTCTTTAAAATTTGTGCATTCTTACTACGCACATTCAGGTTTCGAACACTTAGTACGGGCACTTCAACTGCTGGTACCACCTGCAAATGGGTTTCTGCTGATAGTTGTTCTGTTGAAGCAATTACACTTCGCATAACTTTAGTTTTTATAGTTTGAGTTTTTTGTTTCTATACATCTCCTGTTTCTTGAATCTTTCTTTTCGAAAAATTATTTTTTCCCTCTGTATAATAACCTTGCACTAATGCTTATGCATAGAACTATAAAGGTTAGTATAATAGCGGCAGCATATGCACGATTTTGTACTTCGGGAATTGGTGAACCTAATTGGAAAAAGATTGCAAGTGGTAATGTTGCAGTAGGATCACTTAAATTCCGGGGAATATGATCTGTATATCCCGCAGTAAATAATACGGATGCTGCATCACCAATGCCCCTTCCAAATGCAAGTAATATAGCTGTAGCGAGACCGGGTAATGCTTGTCTGAAAAATATTTTATAAGCTGTCTCAGTCTTTGTAGAACCCATTGCATAAGATGCTTCCTGCAGGCCAATTGGAATTGTTTTTAATACTTCATCCATAGCACGAATCATAATAGGAGAAATAAGAGCGGCGACTGTTAATATACCTGCGCCAAGCGAACTTCTTAATTCAAAGACCATCATAAGTGCAAATGCAAAAGCACCATAAACAATTGATGGAATACCCCATAAAACATCAAGAAAGAAACGAATGCCAATGAGAAGCCGCTGATATTTTATAAGATAAATGTTAATGAATAACGCAACGGGAAGACTTACAAGAAAAGCCAATATGCTTGCACAGACGGCAAGATAAAAAGATCCTGCAATGGCGTTAAGTATACCGCCTCCTCCTCCCAGATAAAATCCGCCTTTCGGCTCCTGCGAAATTATTTCCCACGAAAGTGATGAAAAGCCTTTGTCAATTATGCTCCAGAGAATATGTGCCAGAACAAAAACTATGATCAGCGTTATAAAGGCCGATAGTACCCGAAAAAATTTTTCTTCCAATTTTCTTTTTAAAGTCATAGGGCTTCTGATTTATAAATGATATACCTGAATAAAATATTTATGGCGAGTATGATAACAAATAACAACAGCGATCCAAACATCAGTGCTGAATCATAGGAAGGGATAGACATCATTTCGCCATAATTGTTTGCAACTAAAGCAGGCAACGGATAACCCGCATCAAAAACAGATGCAGGTGCTTGTACCACATTGCCAACAACCATCATTACGGCAATAGTTTCTCCTAACGCCTTGGAGAAGCCGAGTCCAAACGCCGACAAAATACCTGTAGCACCTTTACGAACGAAGACATGTTTGATAGTCTCCCATTTTGTGGCACCAAGCGCTAATGAAGCTTCGCCAAGTTCTACAGGCACTTGCCTGAACACTTCAAGCAACATATTAAGAATATAGGGGATACTCATTACCGCTAATACCAAAGCACCGGCGAGAATACTATATCCAAGGGATTCTGTATTGAAAAAAGGAGCCACTTTATCACTTACAAAAGGCACAATCACTAATACACCCCATACACCGTAAACAACAGAGGGTATGCCTGCTAAGATATCTATCACCGGGCGCATAAATTTAAGCATCCATTTTGGGGCAAACTGTGAAAGATATATGGAAGCCAGAAGACATAAAGGCATAGAAATCACCAATGCAACAACAGTAACCCAAAGAGAACTTAGGATAAATGGCCAGAAACCAAATTGTCCATCTCCCGGTGACCAGTCAGATGAAAAAATTAAACTACTTAATGTGTGATTATCTAACAGCCCTGAAGCTTTAAATACTAATCCTGTACCTATCGCTAAAGGCAACAGCAGGAAAAAGCTTAAACACGCTAACATCCATTTTGAAGAAGCACTGTCAAGTAGTTTTCGGTTTATCATGTTATTTGAGTTACAAGTTTTAGTTCTTTGGAGCAGCACAACATTTAAGTACGTGAAAAAAAATTTTAAATCCTATATAGTTATTATTGTGCTATACTCTTATGTCTGAATATTCTGGCCAACTGTTGTGTCTATTTATTTCAAAAAATCGCTTCTAACTTTTTCGATAAAATTTTATAGATTCTAGTGAAGAAGTGATTGCAATGCTGAGATGCTATCGCTGTATTACAATCACTTCAAGTGCCCGGTTTTTTTAAAAAAATTATTTTGCGAGTTTGCTTATCTGTTGTTGTACTTCATTTCTGGGAAGCGGCACAAAACCTGTAGCACTTACAAACTGCTGCCCGTCTGTTAAGCACCATTTAAAGAAATCAAGTACTTCTTTTCTCTGGCTTTTGCCTTTCGTGAGAAAATACAATTGCCTTGCTGGTGGCGACGGATATTTTCCATCATTCACTGCTTTTAAAAAAATTCTCAGATTCCCATAAAAATTTTCATCAGGATCTATCGTTCCATTTCCATTTACGTCAATAGGGACAACTTCAATACCGGGAAGTTTTTTGTTTGTTTTTGGATCAAATACAAATAATGTATTATTGAAGCCAATTGAGTTGATATCTTTTCTTACAGCATCTGCTACACCAGGGTCACCAGACACACCAATGCCTTTTAAATTTTCCTGTTTTTTTCCAAAGAAAGATGCCCAGGAATCTGCAGCGCCTGCAGCATCAGCTCTTGTATATACATTAATTTTATGAACACTTTTGCCATTTGTTCCCAGCAATTGTTCCCAGGTGGTTATAGTATGGTCAACAAAAATTGATTGAAACTCGGCCTTCTTCAAGCCTCTTATTTGTATGCTTTTAATGTTTGCGTTTTTGGCATTAAGCGTAGGTATAACAGCATCCTTACAAAGAGCAATCCACCAAACACCCTTAGCTTTTTCTGCATCACTTAATTCACGTGAAAACATTCCTACGTCAACTGCTCCTGCAAGACAGTCTGTTAAACCCTTACCAGCGCCGCCTGCCTGTATATTAAATCTTATATCGGGATGTGTCTTGTTATATTCTTCTGCCCATACCTGGGCCAACGGATAAAGCGCAAATGCGCCGGAAAAAGAAATTGAAACTTCTTTTTGTCCGGGAGGGTTTTTTCCAGGGCCCGGATTTCCTGGTTTTCCTTCAAAATTGGTAAAAAAAGCAAGAATGGCTATTAGTACAATTAAAAATCTCTTTTTCATATAAAGGTTTTTGAGTTCTATTAATCCTATAAACTTAATAGAAATTGAAGTTAAAAAAAAATTTTTTTTATTACAGTTATTATTTCTCAGTTAAAATGAAAATTTTAAAAGAGTCGGTGTAAAACGTACACTTAAGTAATACCAATAAGGAATTGCTTTAATATCTCCGCCCTTTTTAATTACAGTAGCTGCTTTTGTAAAAGAAGCCCATGAAACACCTGATTCAATATCAATAAAAGGAACCGGCTTGTAATTCATACGTACATCGAATTCGTAACCAAGATACCTGTCAAGCTGCTCTCCCTTGTTAAGAAATCTTGCCTGTGAATAAAACAAGTGTTGATCAAAACGCCAGGCCCATTTATTCTTAGCCCACCAAATAAAGAAGTATGGATTGATTATTCCTGCATTATTAAAGTCAGAAGGAGTATCAAATACATCCATGGTACCCATAAATCGGTGTGCCACACCATATAGAGGAACAAAACTTTTGTTTTTAAGTAAATGAAGTGAACTATCTTGTCCGCTCATGTATTCCATTCCAAGCCGAAAAGTAACATTCCTCATACCCGTATATCGTATTTCGGGCTGATAATAATAAGCACCTAATTTTTTTCCGGTGGAATCTTTTCCATATTGATAATATCCACTGAAAGTAAGATACCAGTTATAAGATGCATATTCAATACGGCCACCGCTTGTATACCTCTCAAAAGTTTTTGTGGCAACTTTAGAGCTCTGGTACCCGTCAGCAGCATTTATAGTAGTAAAGGTGAAATTCTTATTCATCTTCCAGTTTAAATAATTTACGAACAGGTTTTTATAATTAGTAAAACCAACAGTTTTATAATTGGTGGTAAAACTATTTTCGCCGTATTGATTATAGGCCGCAATAAATTCCGTGGTGAAGTTTATCTTGTTGTTATAGATCAATCTTACTGCATCGTGGGAATTCGCAGGAAGGCGCCAATCATTTTCTGCAAACAGCCTTTGATTATCATACATAATTCTCTGGCGCCCTATTCTTATCGACCATTTGTCATTGAAGTGAGGCTCAGCATATATTTCATAGAGATAAAGGGGATATGTAGTAGAGTCTGTTGGGGTAGCAGTTCCCTGCCCTTCACGAGGGTCCTGTTGTCCCCATACGCGGGTATCCTGCAGTGAAGCCCAGAAATCAAATCTTTTTGTCTTAAAATCAAAATTTAATCTTGTACGCTGATTAATAAAAAATGCGGCACTTGTATCTTCTTTAGGTATAACACGATACCCATGCCTGATCTCTGATCGCATTCGCATGTCGACAGAAATATTTAATGTATTTTTTTTCTCATCGGGCCTTGGAGCAGTTGATTTTGCCGTATCCAGGGAAGATGCAATGATTCTCGCCCTGATTGAATCCTGGAAACTTTGCTTTGCTGAGTCAATCGGTAAAACCTGTGCTGAAAGAGTGTCATGTAAAACGAATAAGGCAATTACGAGGGTTGTTACTGTGGTTAAATTTAATCTCATACTAAAGGTTTTTTGGTTATTATATAATTCCTATCGAAATTATAGGAATTGGATAAATAAAAAAAATTTTTTTACCTGATCATTTTTATTGACGCTGTCCTTAATTAAATTTTTAGGGATAAGCAACCAGGTCCAAAGAATTTTTTTGTTTAGATGTTATGGCTGACACGGACTATTTAGATCCTTTTGATTTACTGAGATTAATTCGGTGATTAATCCCAAAACGAATGATGTTTCTGTTGTAATATGTTTTTCCATCAGGTGTTTC
>DATBFI010000254.1:0-2143 GCA_036558585.1 Chitinophagaceae bacterium | reverse complement strand
GATTGAAAAATATAAACCAAATAATTTTAATAGCCGGCTTTTCTTTTTTAGTTGGTTTAAATGGCAAGATGCTTATTCTTAATTCTGATAGAGTCTCTACCGAAAGTAAAACAACATTTCACTCTTTAAAAAACGATCATAGAGCGGTTTTTGAAAAAGAGAATAACCTCTCACCAGGCACGTGGAAAGATAGTAGTTCCGCACAAAAAGTGATTACACCAGAAATGTTCGGGGCAATTGGTGATGGCGGAATTCATAAACTCTCTAATCGCTTCAATACATTAGAATCAGCCCGCAAAGAATTTCCCGGAATAAAAGACCTTGATATAACGATTGATGGCGCCGCCTTTCAAAAAGCGATTGATGAGGCTGCTAACATTGAAGGTAAAGTACTCGCAGAAAAAAATTATGCTATTAACTTTCCACTCATTACCCATAATAATGTCACTATTGACGGAAATAATAAAGGAGTTATTTATAATGACAGGTCCCGTTCAAAAAATATACATCATTTAGCATTTTTTTTGGGCAACTACAGCGCTTCGGCTTTTTATAAATCTCTGAATAATTCAGGAGGATATATTTTATACGATGTGGCTGGTAAAATTTCAGCGGGTCAAAACTACGCGGAACTAGCCAATAAATCTGACATTCCTTCGTTTAAAACAGGTCAATTGATCATGCTGGCTTCAGCTTTCAAACGTACACAGGGCGCCAAAAAAATTCTCTTGCCGTACCATATAACAATAAGTAAAGTTGTAAGAGTTGATGGCCGCAAACTCTATTTTGAATATCCAATTGACGAAGAAATTGATTCTGCCCAAATCGCAGCTAACGGCAATTTTGATCCTTTCGCCGAAATTAATTTTGAAGGAGTCGAAAATGTTACCATTCGTAATCTCACGGTAGATGCAGAACACCTTACAATCAGGACCTATGCCTATAAGTGCCATATAGATAATGTAAAAGTTGTGAATGCTGTTCGTGTAATCGGAATAAACGCTATGGCGCATAGCACTATTACCAATATCACAGGTACCTTCGCCCGCCGGGGAATTGAAATTAAAACAGGGTCAAGTGATATCCTTGTACGCAATATCAATGCAACTTACAAAGCTCTGCCAAACATGCCTCATTGCATTGATGTTATTTCACTTGGGCAATATAATCGCAACATTATTATTGACAGTTTTAATATTGACATTGGGGATCAGCGTTTAAGTCATGCATTAATTGACTTACATGCGCGAAAGGCTACTATTTCAAATGGCATCATTAACTGCAGGAATCAGGCTAAGCCCTTTTTGAAGTTGTTCAATGAACGTTATGTAAACGATCCCAAATTTGGTTGCTATGCTAATACAATACGCAATGTAAAATTCTATGGCGGCGCTTCCGCGAAAACAGTGATGGAAATAGGCGATGATCCAAATGAGAATAATCAGGACAAAAAGCAAAATCAAACTGCGGATGACGATGATGATATTTCCGCAAAGAATATTCCTTATACTACTAATGTCGCTCCAACCGCAAATATTGTCGAATACTGCTTGTTTGACGGAGGTTCACAAACAACTTCTGCAGATCTGAACCAGGGGCAACAAAATATTGTGCGTAATTGCGTTTTTCCAAAAGCGAAACTGAAAATATCTCTTGCTTTTCGTGACAAAAATATAATCAGCAATAACAAGACGAATAATTAATACGGCAACCATTGTTATACTCCTCTTACTTAATTTTTTACCGGCTAAAACTAGCTCATGTTTATAAATGAAAAATTGATTTACCTGGCATTCCTTAAAACAGGCTGCACTCATATTTTAAAGCTGTTAACTTCCATACCTGATCTGAATGGTAATATAATTGGCAAGCATAATTCCATTTATGATATTCCTCCCCGCGAATTAGGTAATTTCTCAGAAAAGATAAAGTCCGGTAACATAAGAAATCCCTGGGATTGGTATGTTTCTTTGTGGGCCTTTGGATGCATGAAAAGAGGGGGTCTGTTTACGCACACAGCACGGAAAAACCTATTGAGGAAATTAAAACATCCAAAAACTTTTTTATCGTCAACAAAGCAATGGCAAAAAGTATACTCGGATGCAAAAAATCCTGAGTTATTTAAACAATGGCTTGAAATGTT
>DATBFI010000253.1:0-8024 GCA_036558585.1 Chitinophagaceae bacterium | reverse complement strand
CGGCTAATAATAAAAATATAAAGCTCATTAATTTTTTTCCGGCATCTATTATGCAATTTCCTTTTCCGTAAGAGGTAAAAATAATAAGGCGATCTTTTGCACCGTTTATATTGCTCAGTGAAATATTTCCCACAAACTTATCGCCGGCTTTAAAGAAAACAGTATCACCCGCCTGTAACTTAAGCTGTGAAAGCTTTTGCAGTGATGTATAAGGATGTGCTTCTGTCCCGTTTTCTTTACCTTGCCCTTTACTGCTGAAATAATATTTGTGCTGTGCGTAAACGCTGTGAGAAAATAAAACACTCAAAAAGAATAAGACAATAAATTTTTTCATGTGGAAATTTTACTGAATGGATGCAGAAATTTTTATAAAATAAACATCTTAATACCGCATGTATTAATGAAGTTATCACACAAATGCTGAGTAACGAACAGAACGTCGAAGAGTGCGACGCAACCGGGCTTCATAGTAGTAATTCAGTTCGGCTAATAATAAAAATATAAAGCTCATTAATTTTTTTCCGGCATCACAGGAGATGTGGAATTAAGAAGCACCTTGCAATAGTTTGCTCTCCACAGATCATACCGCTTGAATTGTGTGATCATGCGATCTTTAAAATCATCAAAGTTTCTTTTATCCTTTGGACTCCACAACACTTCACTCAAAGCACTCATGCGTGGAAACATCATATATTCAGCTCTTGCCGGGCTGCTTATAAACTCTGTCCATATATTTCCCTGGCCTCCTAATACATACCGGGATTCTTCTTCATTTAACTCTTTGGGCACCGGTTCGTATTTATACACTGTGTCCACTGTAGTTAGTTTCATCCAATCAGTTACATTCTCTGCATTTTCTGTTTGCGGATAATCAAAGTAACAATAACGTGATGGCGTCATAATTACTTTATGTTTTGCTTTGGCAGCGGCAATGCCACCGGATTCTCCCCGCCAGCTCATTACCACTGCATTTGGTGCCAATCCACCTTCAAGTATCTCGTCCCACCCGATCATTGTTCTTCCCTTACTGTTTATATACTTTTCTACTCTTTTAATAAAATAACTTTGCAGCTCATGTTCATCTTTCAGGTTCTCATTTTTAATTCTTGCCTGACATTTAGGGCATTCTTTCCACCTTTCTTTCGGACACTCATCACCGCCGATATGAATGTATGGAGAAGGGAACAATGCCATTACTTCATCCAGGACATTTTCTATAAATTCAAAAGTCTTGTCATTGCCTGCGCAAAATACATCCAGGTATGATGCCCATTTATCCGGCATTTCATAAGGTCCGCCGGTGCAGCCCAGTTCCGGATAAGAGGCAAGTGCGGATAAAGAATGTGCAGGCATTTCAATTTCAGGGATGATAGTTATATAGCGGTCTTTTGCATATTGTACAATATCCTTAATTTCTTCCTGGGTATAATAACCGCCATAGTGTTCATTGCCGGCAGTAGTATCATTGAATTGAAAAATGTTTGTCTTGCTTCGCCATGCGCCAATGTTTGTGAGGTTGGGATATTTTTTTATTTCGATTCTCCATCCGGGGTCATCTGTTAAATGCCAATGGAAATAGTTCATTTTATGTAAAGCTATAAAGTCAATATATTCTTTTACAAATTCCACGGGATAAAAATACCTGCCCACATCCAGCAGCATTCCGCGATAGGCAAATCGTGGCTCATCCTGTATACTCACAGAAGGGATTCTTAATGATGATGATCTTTGTGTGGGTAATAATTGAATCAGCGTTTGCATTCCGTAAAAAGTGGCTGCATATGTAGCTCCTGTAATAATGATCCTGTCAGGATTTGATTCAAATGTATAAGCATCTTTACCTGTATTACTGAGCTTTGTATTTAGCTCAATTGCATTCTTCATAGACTGCTTTTTTACAGGCAGTTCAAAGCCATAAAATTTTTTAAGATAACCATTCAGAAATTCTGCTGTCTTCATATTCTCATCATCTTTTATCACCAGGGAGGTATTTTTTGTAATGATAAAATTTCCTTCGTGCTTTATAAGATGAGCAGGTTGCGGTATGATATTAATATCCTGTGCAACTGCTGAATAATAAAGTAAAAAAGTAAAAAATAAATTGATGATAAATCGCATAAATGATTTTTATGTAATAGTGACAAAATCTCGCTGCCTAATTCTTCACTCGATAAATTTCTTAACGCTTTTTCTCTACCGTCTAATTTTTATTCAAGCTGGTATTCAATTACTGTAATTGATATGCCTTTAAGTTGCACCTGGTTAGTTTCATTACCTACCGTAAATTTTTCCCATACCGGATGAAGATCATCTGAATTTTTGCCAACCAATTCCCATGCCTGCACCACCGATCTGATCTTTTTGTTTTGAATGTTAAGTTGAACGTTACGGGATTTTTCATCTTTGTTCAAAAGATAAACAAACAATTTTTTTTCTGAAGATTTTAAACTTGCGAAAGAACGCATATGAATTGAGGACGTTGTTTTGATCATCTTGTCGCCCAAATAATTGCCCCAGATCATCAGGCTATATCCAATAGCATTGTAGTTGCAATTTTTATCAATTGCATCCCACACCTGGTTTGGAATTGAGTCATTATCTATCCAGCGCGTGTTCCAAAAACAGGAGAATTCAATTTCAGGGCGAAGCAACTGGTCGCCTGTCATTTCGAAGTTTGCAAGGGTATGGCCCATATCGTTTATGTGCGGCCATTTATTTCCCCAGTCAAAAGGTCCATACTCGGCAACGATAAGCTTTATTTTTTTCTTTTGTTCCCGCGTTGCATATTTTTCAAGTGCAGCAACAGCTCTGTCAACAGGTTCAGTTAAATTTTGCAGCGTGTCTTTGTAGGTCTTATATCCGCCATAATAATTGAACACAGGGTAATTACTCAAACACAAATAATCTATATAATCGCCGGCAGTTTTAATAACAGTTCCAAAATAATCAACAGCGTTTCCGTTAGGGATAATTGCAATAGAAGGATCAACTGCTTTCATCGCTTTTGCAAAATCAAGAACATCATGCGCATAAATTTCCGCTGTTGAATTTTTATTGTTTTCATGCCAGCACTCGTTCCCGATCATCCAGTACTTCACCCTGTATTTCTTTTTGATATTAGAATACCGCACCCATTCAACTGCATTTTTAATCAGGTCTTCGCGACTTGTCCATGTGCAACCCGGCGGATATTTTTTTAAATAACTATCCGCAGGCACTACAACAACTGGCTCTGCATTCAGTTGCCTGCACAACGTCATGTATTCATCAAAGTCGAGTACATCGTATTTAAACGCCTTATAATCCTGCAATATTTCCACGTAATCATCAACTGCGCCTTTGCCGGTTCGTGCAAGCGTTGGCTGGGATTTGTTATAGGGTGGCACACTAAAAAGATTGAGATCAGATTTATCACCACCGGGATAACGTAGATATTTTACTCCCATTGCTTTCAATGCATCAGCAACACTGCGTTGGGGATGAGGAAACCTGTTGCCGTCCATAAAATAATCAAGGTTAATGCCAACAGGATGACGAGATACATCAGCCACAATTGAGTCAATGTAGATATTCAAAACTTCATCCTGGGCTGTTGCTTCGCAACTTAATGATGCAAGAAGAAATCCAATAAGCAAAATTCTTTTCAATGATGTTTGAGTTTTGATAATGATAATTTCTATATTGAGCCAGGCTGTTTTACTACTATGAAACTCCTCTTGCGTCGCACTCTTGTACTGAAAAGCAATGTTGCTCACCAGGGCTTCGACAAGACCAGCCTGACAAGCTCCGCATGAAAATTGAATATAGCCCATCGCCCTGAGCTTGCCGAAAAGTATTCTCACTCCTGCGAATTAATTACAACAGTCGCAGGCTTCAGGCCTTCAGCAGAAGCTTTCAAAATAATTTTACCTGCCTTCTGTGTAGACTTTATCACAACCAAACATTTTCCCTTCCATGCTTTTCTTTGCCCCTGCTGTCCTTCTGATCCTGCGGAAAAACTTTCTGTGCTCATGGGATTTGAACTTGCCACAGCAACAATATTTCCTTCACCCTCTATGTTAAAATGAACAAGATTTTCCGCTTTTGGATTTCGCACACCATTTGCATCAAGCAATTCAACAGTAATATAACTCAGGTCCTGCGCGGTTGCTTTTATTTTTGTTCTGTCAGCAGATAACTTTATTTGTAAAGCGTCACCCGACGTTTTTAATTCTGATGATGTTACTTGTTTTGAATCAATATATCCAACAGCTTTTAATACACCGGCTTCATAAGGCACCTGCCATGTAGCAGTAAATTTTGTATTGCGATTTGTTTGTTTTTTACCCAGAGATTTTCCATTTAGAAATAGTTCAACTTCTTCGCAGGATGAATATATTTCTACATCGAAGGGTTTGCTTTTATATCCTGCCCAGTTCCAGTCGGGAAATACATCGTGCCAGTTCCAGATGCTCCATGATTCTTTTTTAAGATTCTCTTTAAATGTTGGCTCTGGTGGCTTTACAAAAATGGAAACATTATTACCATTCTTCCAGAGTGCATCGCGGTAATATGATTGAGGTCGTTTCCATCCGCAGATATCAATATCACCACAATATGCATGCGACCACGGATAGAAATCTTTACTTTGATAATAGCCGAGCCAGCCAATGCTTGCTTCACCGAGATAATCAAAGCCGGTCCATACAAAATCACCAATAACAAAAGGTTGGTTGTCGAGTACAGCCATCCAGTTCTCAAATGCAGTTAAGGGATAAGATTCCGTGCCAAACATAATTCGATCAGGTTTACGTTGATGATCACTTGCATAATTTCCTTCCGCATAATTATATCCGCAAACATCAAGTGCGGAAAAGTATTGATCTTTTTTTTCGGAGACAGCATTAACCGCTGAGGTTACGGCACGTGTTGAATCAAGGCTTCGGACATAATCTGCAATTTTTTTTGCAAGCTCAGCCACCTCAGGTTTATCACTGTTCTTTATCTCATTGCCAATGCTCCACATAATTATAGAAGGATGGTTGCGATCACGATATACCATACTTTCAATATCAGATTGCCACAAGCTGTCAAAATATAAATGATAATCCTGTGGATTGTTTGCTTCCCGCCACATATCAAATGCTTCGTCAATTACCATCATACCAAGACGATCACATGCTTCGAGAAAGGCAGGTGAAGGTGGATTGTGTGCACAGCGGATAGCATTGAAACCGCTTGCTTTCATCAATTCCACGCGACGCTCTTCGGCCCTGTCGTAAGCGGCAGCACCAAGCGGACCATTATCATGATGCATACATCCGCCTTTCAATAAAGTTTGTTTACCATTTAAAAGAAAACCTGTTTGCGCACTGAAAGAAATACTGCGGATACCAAATTTATTTTCGATGCGATCAAATAATTGTTTTTTATTTGAATCAAAAACTTCTGTAACTAATGTGTAAAGCACAGGGGATCCGGGAGACCAAAGCTGAGGCGATAAAACGGAAACCTGTTGTGTAATTTCAAAAGAGGAATTTGCATCAATTGCCTGCCTTGATTCTGTCTTTGCAACTTCATCACCTTTGCTGTTTACAACATGAGTAACGATCATAAACTCTTTAGCACTTGTTGTCTCATTATTTACTTTTGTTTTTGCATTCACTTTTGCAGAAGATGAATCCACATCAGCAGTAGTAATATAAGTTCCCCATTGTGCTACATGAACAGGTTCCATTACCTTCAGCCAAACATGACGATAAATGCCCGAGCCAGAGTACCAGCGGCTGTTTTGTCCTTCGTTCTTCACCTTCACTGCCAAAATATTTTTTTGCCCGAAGTGAAGTTGTTTTGAAATATCAAAGCCAAAACTTGTATAACCATAAAAATGATTCCCTAAAAGTTTCCCGTTTAACCATATATCTGCGTTCATATACACATCATCAAACTGCAGATACATTTTTTTATTTTGCAGTGATACAGGCACGTCGAATGTTTTACGATACCAGCCGATGCCCCCAACAGTAAAGCCTGTGCTTACTCCTCCCACCGCATTTGAATCAAATGGTGATTGAGTGCCGGGAATATCTTCAATACTCCAGTCATGAGGAAGATCTGTTTTTCGCCATGATACATCATTCAATTTTTCCTTTTCACCATCAGTAATATCTCCGCGATGAAAACGCCAGCCAAAATCAAACAACACATTATATCGAGGAGCTTTACTTTGATTTTGCAGAATATTGTATTGAGGTTGGGCAAAGCAGTAACAGAAGATGTTCAAACCAAAAAATAAAAGAAGAAATTTTCGATTCATGAGATTTGTTAGCGAATAAAAAATGCTGCACTACAAGAACTACCCGACGTAAGTTTCCCAAAGTTTTGAATCATTAAAGGATACTATTTCAATCCTGCCGGTCTTACTTTAAAGTTTGAATTACACTAACATTGTCGAAATCAAACCAAAGATTGGGATCATAACCACTGCTGCCATCATCGTAGGGTAAGACATCCAGCTCTATAACAAGCTTTTGACCCGCAAATGCTGATGCAGCCGGGATAGAAAACGTGCCGCTTTTTGTTGCCCAATTATTTCCATAACCCGGGAAAAAATTTGGCTCAACAAATTTTACAGTATCTATAGGCTTCCTGGTAGTGGAATCATCACCATCGTAAGCACTGAATATTACAGCAATTGTAGGTTTATAATCATTCCAGTCAGTCCAATCCCAATTGCGATCAAACTTGATAGCATAATCGGATGCCGAAGAGGGTACTGTACCAATTACCTGGTAAATACTTTTTGACCAATCGTTTGTCCAGAAATAGTTTTGATAGCCCCAATAATCATCAATTCCACGACCCAGATTAGGCCCTGCATCGTCTGTTCTCCAGTTTTCAAGAGAATTAATTTGAGTAACTGTGTCAGCGGGAAGTTCGAAGTCTCCATTTTTGATCAATTCAACCGGAACACTGGCTGAAAATTTCACGTCCTTACCATAATATGGTTGTCCATTGTTGATAACATACGCCCTGGCATAGTACACAGTACCGGAAGTCAGGCCCATAATGTTGGCACTAAAATGTCCTGTACCGGTTCCGTCTGCAACGGCTTTATTATTATCTATTGTGGGTTTTGGATTGGTGTTCCAGCAAATTCCCCGTTCAGTTATTGATTGAGCACCGGCAACATCTGCATCGCCTGATCCTGTAGCTGATATCGATGTGACATTTGTAACTTCACCGGTACTTATAAATACCATTGTTTCGATACCCTTATCTTTCTTACAGCCTGCGATAGATAACAGGACGGCTGTAAAAAGGGGCACAGATAATTTTTTATACATTTTCAAAAATTAAAGTTTGAATAATAAGGTAACATGCTTTATTTAAACTGCCGGCTCATGAGAAAATTAATACCCCGGATTTTGAACCAGCAAATTATTTTTATTCATTTCATCCCTCGCTATCGGAATGAAATAATGACTGTTTTTCCAATTCCGGTTTGGCTCAACTACTTTTGGCGTATAAAGAGGATCATCTGTTGTATGTACGCCATTATCGATATGATATTGCACATCTATTCCTGTTGCAGGCACATAAGCCTGGTCTGCAATCATCCAGCGACGCACATCCCAAATCCGTCGTTCTTCCCATGCTAATTCTACACGGCGCTCATTACGAAGCCGGTTAATTAAGTTTTGACCTGCATCTGTAACAGCAGGCATGCCGGCCCTTGTCCGGATCATGTTTATATAAGTTCGTGCTTCATCTTCCTGCCCCAGAGCAATGCACGCTTCAGCATAATTCAATAATATTTCTGCATAGCGTAAATGAACCCACGGTTGGTCTGGCCGGGTGCCAAAATAAACGTATTGAAAATTTATATCGAGAAATTTACGCAGGTAATAACCTGTGCTAAAAGAAGCCCAGTCGGGTCCTTGTGTATTATCCTGCGGCCAATAACCGGGTTGCATCTTATTATTTGTAGATGCTCTGCTTTGCCAGGTGGCGCCATCGTATAAAATAGTAGCATAAAACCGTGG
>DATBFI010000252.1:0-7687 GCA_036558585.1 Chitinophagaceae bacterium | reverse complement strand
AGTTCTCATATTTATCGAATTTATTTTTATAAGATTTAGGTTAAGAAATTAAGCTTGAACAAAAAGATTTTGAGTTGAATTAGCTTATAGCGCTATTTCAACAGAATAAATTAAACTGATAGCATGAGGTATCAGTATTTAATATATCTCGGAATTAAAGAAACATTTGCAAACACTTTTTTATAAGGTCACTGATAAAAAGATATTTTGCTTTTTCAGAAACAGAAGAGTTCAAGCAGGCTATTGCTGTATTTTTCCCCGGTAGAATAACTAGTTTGGGAGCAGCTAAATTTTGTTTGTATGAAACCAAAAATAATAACGTAAATAAATTTCTCACGGCATTGAATTTTAAAATGAGCATATATCTTTAAGGGATATGGTTTTAATTTAGTTTGATGCAGTAGTCAAACTTCATGCCAAAAGAAATAAATTTTCAACTTTTTTTAGTGCGGAAAAGTAGAAATTGGAAATAAACGATAAACCGGGTAATTAAGATTTGATGTTTATTAATGGAGACAAAAAAGAATATTTAGCAGGGTGGGATATCAAGCTTTAAATTTAAATTCTCCATCATCTTTTGTACCATTTTAAATGTAGCGGGACAATATTCTATGTTCTGTTTATGTACATGCATATAATTGATCATCTTCTTTTTTGTGAAATGAGGAAAGCCTGCACAATCTGCCGGTCTTACTTCATAAATGCTGCACATGTTTGTTTTAAGATCTAAAAATTGACAAGGCCGGCTTACATTCATCCAATCTCCGTCTTTCTTATCATAATACAACCACTTGTCTTTAAATTCCCGTGTAGTCATGCCAAGATATGCAGAGATGCGTTTTATGTCTTTGGTTGTATAAGTAGGCGTCATTGTTTTGCAACAGTTCGCACAAGTGAGGCAATCAATTTCCTCCCATACACCTTTATTTAATTTTTCGGTGAGCTTGTCAAGACCGGCTGGCGGGTGTTTTTCTAATCTGCCAAGAAATCGTTTGAGATTTTTTTTATGAATACTTACTTTTTTCCTGAATGAATAAAGATTAACCGGAAGCATGAAACAAAGTTATAGGTACGAGCGCATCGCGAAAATAATTTTTTAAAATGACTTCGCATCTAAAAAAGATGAAAAGTTGTAGTAGTAGAAGTGTGCGACGCCTGACCCGTGCCGGACGGCAACCAATGCTGAACAGCAAGACCTGTGCCCGGTACATAAAATTTCCCATTTAAAATTTGCGTGATAACCTATCTTCAAATTGTAATTTATATTACACCTGCAATAATAAGTCGCAAATCAAAATCGTAAATCTTAAATCAAAAATGTGGGACCCATATAAAAAAGGATTTAAAGGTTATTTACAACTGGAAAAATCTCTAAGCGATAATTCGGTTGATGCTTATTTACGCGATGTGAATAAGCTTACGGAATACCTCCAGGTGTCAAATAGTTTAAAAACACCGGCAGAGCTGAGTTTGAACGATCTTCAACATTTTATAAAATGGGTAGGTGAGTTGGGTATGACCGCTACATCGCAGGCAAGGGTTATTTCAGGTATACGCGGATTTTATAAATATTGCCTCGTTGAAAATATTGTAAAGGTTGATCCTTCTGCGCTGCTTGAATCACCAAAATTAAAGCGTGCTTTACCTGATGTGCTGAGCTTTGAAGAAATAGAGAAGATTATTGCACAAATTGATTTAAGCAAACCTGATGGCAGTCGGAATAAAGCAATTCTTGAAACAATGTACAGTTGCGGGCTGCGTGTAAGTGAAGTAGTGAATCTAAAGATAAGTTGTTTATACCTTGATGTTGGGTTTATTCGCGTAATTGGTAAAGGTGATAAAGAGAGATTGGTGCCGATCGGCAGGGATGCTGTTAAATTCATTAAAATCTATAAAGAGAATATTCGTGTTCATCAGCCGGTCCAAAATGGTTTTGGTGATATTTTGTTTTTAAATAAGCATGGTAAATCGTTAAGCAGGGTAATGATATTTTATATTATCAAAGAACTTGCAAAAAGAGCGGGTATTACAAAAAACATATCACCGCATACATTTCGCCATTCTTTTGCTACGCATCTTGTGGAAGGTGGCGCGGATCTGCGAGCGGTGCAGGACATGCTGGGCCATGAAAGCATTACTACTACTGAGATCTACACGCACCTTGACAGGGATTACCTGCGCACTACCCTGCAGGAGTTTCATCCTGCGTTTAAGAAGTAAAGGAGGGATGACCTTTAAAAGGCAATAGCAGGAATATCAGAAATAAACATCTGTGGATAACCTGTTTCATACAGCAGCCCCCTTTTATTTAAATTACAAGCAACCAAATTCCAATAGCTATGAGAAGACTATTAATTTTCTTCCCTTTATTCTTTTATGTATCAACCAAAGCCCAGGCACCTCTTACGAATGCCAGCGAAATAAGCTCTGTGCTTTCTAAAGTAATTCATGACTATCCAAATTATTTCAGCAACATCAAAGGAGAGATTGTAGAAGAGAGCCCGCAGGTTGTAAACTATGAATCATTGCTAAACATGAAAGATATGCCAAGAGGCGTTATTGTACAATATGGAGACGAGAAGGAACATGTGTACAGCTGGAGAAATATTTTGCTGGAAACGGAAAATTTTGAAGAAGCAAAAAAGAAATTTCGCTTGTATTATACCCAAATAAAAAAAACCACTGCTATTATCAATCAAATGGATATCAGGCTTGTTGCGGATTATTCAGAGCCGGATGAGAATAAACAATTTAGCACCATTATTTTTAAACTGGTGTCTATAGAGCCTGCAGTTAAAGATGTTGTTGCTGATTTGAGCCTGCAATATGAAATGAGTGAATGGAAGATCACTTTAAGTTTGTATCATATAGAAGAAGAAACCAGGAATTAATTCAGGTCATGGAACAGATAAAATAACAAACCGCGGAGTATGCTCCGCGGTGTATATCCTGTATTACTCTTTTTTCGCCGTTTCGATCTTTCCTTTCAGCATTGAAGCAGTTTCAACAAGCTGTACAAATTCTTTCCTGTATCCATCTTGATCACTACCCAATGCATTTTTAGCTAAATCTTCTGCCAATTTAAAATCACCATTGCCTTTGTATTGCGAGTTACGAAGCAACATCCCAAATTCAGCTACGGCAGCGGCAAAACGGAAGTTGGTTGATGTTTGGGCAAATGCCACAGGCTGGTTAATTAACGGGAATTGTATCAGTTTACTTGTATCATTATTTCCCGTATCATCAATTAACGCGGGAGATACAGGGTGCAAATCATAAGTTGAATTGTTGGGGCTTTTGTAACGAAGTTTAACATTCAGTAGTTCATTTGAGTAACCACTTACCGGTTTTTCTTTTTTTGCCTTTTGATACCTCAGGGCATCAACACTGTCGAGTGATTCATCATTGATACCTACGGGAATTATTTCGTACAGTGCAGTAACGGTATGATTGCTGCCTAACTCACCTGCATCTTTTTTATCGTTGTTAAAATCTTCTTTTGCAAGCATCCTGTTTTCATAGCCGATAAGGCGGTAAGCCTTTACTTTACCAGGATTAAATTCTATTTGCAGCTTAACATCTCTCGCAATAGTAAAAAGTGTTCCACCAAATTCACTGATCAAAACTTTTTTTGCTTCACTTATGCCATCAATGTATGCATGATTGCCATTTCCCTTGTCAGCAAGCTTTTGCATTTTTGCATCCTGGTAATTGCCTGTGCCAAAACCAAGCACAGTTAAATACACCCCGCTCTTCCTTTCTGCTTCAATAAGATATTCTAATGCATCGTCGCTGCTGATACCAACATTAAAGTCTCCATCAGTGCAAAGGATTACACGGTTATTACCATTTTTCAACAAATTTTCCTTTGCAATTTTATAGGCCAGTTGTATGCCTGCGCCGCCTGCGGTTGAGCCCCCTGCACGTAGTTCGTCAATTGCATTTTTTATTTTCATCTTCTCATTGCCACCTGTTGAAGGCAGCACCAGTCCTGCATTTCCTGCATACACTACCAGCGCGACCTTATCTTGTGGTCGTAGCTGGTCGACTAATAATTTCAGGGAAGATTGCACCAGTGGCAATTTATCAGGCTCATCCATACTACCGCTTACATCGATCAGGAAGACGAGATTGGATGCAGGTAAATTATCAACCGGAATTTTTTTACCCTGCAAACCAATAAGCACAAGCTGATGTTTTTCATTCCACGGGCAAGATGACAATTCCATATTTACGCTGAAAGGATCATCATTTTTTGGCTGGGGATACTGATAAGAAAAATAATTTATCAGTTCTTCTATGCGGATAGCGCCAGGTGGCGGCAATTGCCCATTCTTAATAAAGCGTCGCATATTACTATAAGATGCTGCATCCACATCAATTGAAAAAGTAGAGAGCGGGTTATCATTTACTTTGAGAAAAGGATTTTCTGTTATGTTATCATAACCTTCTGTGTTGAAATTGTTGTTGTAGCGCCAGGGTTCATCTGATCCTTCATAGTCTTTTGAGATTCCGGAACGGCTAAAGTTATAACTATAACTATTTGCTGCAATGCTTGCCCTGCTATCCATAGCTATAGGCGCAAGGACCATATCATGAACTTTTTTAGTTTTTAGTGTTGCTTCATTCAGATGTTGAATTACTTGTTTTAAGACAACTGCTATATCCTGATTGTTTTTTATTTTTATTTCCATTGAATCATAACCTGCATAACTAAAGATTAATACTGATTTTTCATCCGGAACAGTAATAAAAAATTCTCCTTTAGCATTTGTAACAGTTGAAATATTAGTTCCTTTTACCTGGACAGTAACTCCTGCCAAAGGTGTCCCATTGGTATTGTTTACTATACCATGAATTGTTTTGGAGAAAGAATAAGTAAAGGCAAAAAACAGCACGCTGAGTATTATACTCAATATAAGTATACGTTTCATAAAAAAGTTTTATGGAGAAAGAATTAAATCACTTCATTTATAAGTTGATTTGTTAAGAAGATGCAGTAACCATCATTATTACATAAACCTTTGAAAAAAATTTTTGTCTTAATTTGTAAATAAGTTTTTCGTTTATCCGTTTTGTTGTTTGACATTGATCATTGGCTATTTACCTGCCGCATGACAATAAGAACGTACAAGGGAGTGACACAGCAAAAGCATCATAGTGGTAGTGCAGCCTGGTTCATAAAAATCATTACAATCATTTAAGTCATATTAATCACCTGTAAATCATTTTATCTCTGGTCCCGCTAAAGCACATAGAAACGGTGCCATCAACCGATGAGGAATTGTTGCTTGATTTTAAAGAAAGCGGCAGCCAGGAAACGCTTGCCAAATTGTATCTGCGTTATACCGATCTTGTGTATGGTACCTGCCTGAAATATTTGAAGAATGCGGAGGCGGCAAAAGATGCTGTGATGAATATTTACGAGGAATTGCATCAAAAGTTGCCGCAGCATGAGGTGGAGAATTTTAAAAGCTGGTTGTACGTGGTTACAAAAAACCATTGCCTGATGCAATTACGCAGGGAAAAGAAGATGATAACCCTGGAATTTCAACCGGCTGTTATGCAATCGGAAGATTTCTCGCATCTGGATAGTGTGCTTGGCAGGGAGCAGGAATTTAAAAAACTGGAGCAATGTTTAGAGCGTCTGCCTGCGGAGCAAAAACAAGCCATTCAATTGTTTTACGTGGAAAACAGATGTTATAACGAAATTGCAGAACAAACAGGGATGGACTGGAATAAAGTTCGCAGTGTAATTCAAAACGGAAGAAGAAATTTAAAAATTTGTATGGAGAAAAATGGCTGAACAAAATACGCATATTAATTATTCTGCGGAAGATATTGAAAGGTATCTCAGGGGAGGGATGTCTGCAAAAGAAATGCATGCTATAGAAATGGCGGCGTTGCAGGATCCATTTCTTGCAGATGCAATTGAAGGTTTTAGTAATACATCGTTTGAGGAAAGCCATAAGCATTTGAATGAAATAACTGCTGCATTGCAAACGAAAAAAGAAGAAACGAAAATTGTACCCTTCCCATCAAAAAACTTTTATTGGCGGAGAGTGGCGGCGATAATTATTTTTGTGGCAGGGGTTGGTGCAGCAAGCTGGTATATTCTTGGTTCAAATAATGGATCAAATGAAAGTGAGATTGCGCAGGTAAAAGAAAATAAAAGCAAGACTCCTGGTACAGTTGCAAACAAAGGATTAAAAAATAAAACAACAACGAATGACTCACTCCAGGCAGTAATTGCTCAAAACGGTGTGCCTCCTTCACGCGAACAAAAGAAAAAAAATGAGGCAAAAAAACAGGAAGAAGTTACTAATCGTACATCAACAAAAACTCAGGCCTTTGCCCGAAAAATTCCTGAAGCTGCTGTTGCAGATTCTTTTGAAAAAAACAAAGATGTTGCTGCTGACATTTCTTCCTTATCTGCCCGGTTGCCTAACGATACGCCGGGACTACAGGAAACATCGAAGGTCGCGAATGTTAAGTCTCACTTTTTAAATAGTGATGGGTCAAATAATTTTACGGGGCGTGTTACAGATAATAATAATGAACCTGTTGCTTATGCAACGATCCGGGCTGATGAAGAAGCGGTAACTGCTGATTCCAACGGTTATTTTAAATTACGGGCACAGGATAGCATATTGAATGTAATTGTATCATCTGCCGGTTTTGTTTCTGCAAATAAGCAACTGGAAAGTCGTAAAACGAATCATATTTCAATACTGCCCGATGAAACAGCTCTCTCCGAAGTTGCGATAACAGGCTATGCAAAAAAACAAGCAAAAAAGAATTTGGTTGATAGCGCATATCCTTCTGGTGGCTGGAAATTATTCCAGGAATATGTATATAAAAAATCAGGCAAATCTATTGACACCTTAAACAGTAAAGAAATGACCGGAGATGTTCAGATAGAATTCTCGATTGATAAAAATGGAACTCCTTATGATTTTATTGTATTAAAATCTTCGGATGATAAGGCAGCTTCCGAAGCAATAGAGATCATCAGGGAAGGCCCCCGATGGATCACTCCTTCTAAAGACAAGAAAGGCAGAGTTACGATTCAGTTCTGACAAATCTTAAACGGCTTTGTATCACTGAAATACGCAAATAATTATTAATTTTATCGTCTTCCCTGTTTTATAAACCGGCTAATGTGCGGAGAAAAATTTTACTTATAAAAACATACATTCGTATTGCTGCGACATTTGCTTTTCTTAGTATAGGCTGCCGTAAAAACGATGATAATTTTTCCAATACCTCAATGCATATAAGTTCTGTTTCCCCTGCTTCAGGCAAGTATGGTATTATGGACACTATTCATGGAAGCGGGTTTGGCAATACAGCAGATGACATCGAGCTTTTTTTCAATAATGCACAGGCAACAATTATTAGTGTAAACGATACAGAGATTATTACTTCCGTTCCCAAAAAAGCGGAATCGGGTTTTGTAACTGTTCGCAAAAATAATCAACAGGTTATAGGGCCTTCGTTCCATTATATATATACCGTAACAGTAAGTACGCTGGCAGGAACAGGGTTTCCCGGGTATAAAGATGGACCGGCTGTTGAAGCAAACTTTTTTTATCCGCACGGCATTGCAATGGATGACCAGGGAAATATATATGTCTCTGATTTCGGTAATAACCGTATTCGCAAAATAAGCCCAGATGGAAATGTA
>DATBFI010000251.1:0-8189 GCA_036558585.1 Chitinophagaceae bacterium | reverse complement strand
CAGGAAATTTCAAATGTTTATCTGCAGGTTCAAGTACAGGAGCATCTATTGTTCCATCATCATTTAAAATAGTTCTATCAAGTGCTTCTTTAAACTGGGGTAAAGCTTTACAAAGGTTCCCATATTTATCAAAAACTAATGAGGCACCATCAAAAACTATTTCTGTCTGGCTGCCAACTGCATTACAATAAAACATGGGCAGGTGATACTTAAAAACATTACTCCTTATGATAGCCTTCCTGTCTTCTTCATGTAAATAGTCAAATGGGGATGCACTCAAGTTTATCATTACATCTGGTTGTTGCTTCATTAGTTTATCCATTGGGCAAAACCTGTATAGCGGATTATCACCAAGGTTCCAGATATCTTCACAAATAGTAACTGCCAAACGCCTGCCTTTAAAATCAATAATATTCCATTCAAACGCTGGCTCAAAGTAGCGGTATTCATCAAACACATCATAAGTAGGTAAAAGAGTTTTGTGGATCTCCGCTTTTATCTCTTTTTCATACAAAAAAAACACAGCATTAAACAAGTCTTTCCCTTCGATATTTGGGTTGCGTGCAGGAGAACCTACCAGCACACCTATTGTATCCGCGTGCTGTTTTATTTTATCTATAGATTGATAACATTTATTGATAAAATCGTTGAACTCAACAAAATCCCTCGCAGGATAACCACAAATGCTCATTTCACTAAATACAACTAAATCCCCGCCCTGTGCTTTTGCATCCTCAATACCCTGTATAATTTTTTGTGTATTGCTCTCAAAATTTCCGATGTGATAATTCTGCTGCGCTAAGAATATCTTCATAAGACCATTTTCATAGATGAATGAATGAGTGCAAAGTTCACAAATTATCATGAATTGATACTATAGCCAATTTTCAAAAAATCTGTGTTCTTAACGAAATGATATAAATCGTTTCATGTTATTTAGCGGTATGAAAAAACCCGGATTAATTTTATTTATTGTCATTTTCGCTTTTTCATGTTCAAACAAGAAGAATATACCTGATGTTTCAAATATTGATGTACAGTTTACCATTAAGCGGTTTGATAAAGATTTATTTTCCATTGATACCAACAATGTGTCGACGGCATTAACCCAACTGCAAAAAAGCTATCCTCTATTTCTTAATGATTATCTATATAACATTCTTGCAGCACCACCTCAGCCGGATAGTGCTGTAAAGAAAGTAAAAATGTTTATTCACGATTACAAACCTGTTTACGATTCGTCGCAGGTAGTATTTTCGTCGCTGGATAGAACACAAAAGGAAATAAAAAAAAGTTTCCAGTTTATAAAATATTATTTCCCGGATTATAAATTACCTTCTGTTATCATCACCTTTATCGGGCCTGTTGAAGGATACGCAAACGTGCTTACATCCTCAGGATTAGCCGTTGGTCTTCAATTATACCTTGGCAAAGATTTTCCTGTTTATCATTCAGAATATATCAGTGAAATTTACCCCGATTACCAGTCAAGACGTTTTGAACCGCCATATATTCCTGTCAATTGTGTGAAGAATATCATTGATGATATTTATTCGCAGGATGCTCCTGATCTTCCATTGGTTTATCAGATGATAGAAGCAGGTAAACACCTGTATGTACTTGATCAGCTACTTCCGGAAACTGCCGATAGTTTAAAAACAGGTTACACTCAAAAACAATTAGAGGGTTGTTATCAGAACGAGCCTTTCATCTGGAATTATTTTTTGCAAAACAACTTGTTATATGCTACTGACCCGTCTCTAACAAGAGATTATATGAGTGATGGGCCAAAAACTGAAGTATTGGGTGAGGCTTCGCCAGGATTTATCGGGCAATTTGTGGGCTGGCAGATTGTAAAAAAATGGATGGGTTTAGAAAAAAATAAAACCATGGAGCATAACAAAATATTGGAGCAATTATTTCATACGCCGGCCAAACAAATTTTTGAGGAGGCAAAGTACAAACCGAGGTAACAGGTGATTAATGAGATTTTACTGATTTAATGGTAGCGATATTTACTCAATGCTATCACCGGTTAATTATTCTTAAACGGGACAATCATTTCAAATGGAGGGATCTTTACTTTGAAAGTATTTTTTGTGTTTTGGTTTTCCATGAAATAAGTTCCATACATGCGGCCCATTTCCGTCCTTAAATTGCAGCCGCTAACGTATTGGAACTGTTGTCCACTCTGCAATATAGGTTGAACGCCCACTACTCCTTCTCCCTCTACTTCGCGCTGCTGGCCGTTGCTGTCAAAAATATACCAGTGCCTGCGTAATAACTTTACCGTAAAAGCATTGTGATTTTCAATTGTGATACGGTACGCAAACATAAATTCGTTATTCATGGGGTTACTATAATCGGGTTGATAAAAAGTTTCTACACTTATTTCAACCCCTTCAGAAATTTTTGATGTCATTGCAATGGTGTTTGCTCGCTGTAAAGTTAATAATAAGATTATTTAAATAAACTGTCACTCGTTTAAACCGTATTACGATTATGCTCAAAAGGATTTTTGTAATGATGAATGAGTGATTTTTTTCAAAAAATCTTTGTTTTTATTCTTCAAACTTTACGTCTTTTGGCTTGTCAATTTTAGTGAATAGATACTATAGAAAACGATCACGATGCAAAGCTGCTTATAAAAAAGTCAGGCTGGTTATAGCCTGACTTTATATAATGTTAGGAATAAAATATTATCTCCTGCTGCCTGCGAACCGACTTAATAATTTTAATATTTCAAGGTAAAGCCATACCATAGTTACAAGCAAACCAAACGCACCATACCATTCCATAAATTTTGGGGCGCCTGCATCTGCTCCGCGTTCAATCATGTCGAAATCGAGTATAAGATTTAATGCAGCAATAGCAATCACAAATAGTGAAATACCAATGCCGAGCGGACTTGCATCGTACATGAAAGGAACATTTACATGAAACAATGTGAGTATCCATGTTATAAGATAAAATATTGCAATGCCAAGCGTAGCCGAAAAAATTACCGACTTAAATTTTTCTGTTGCCCTGATGATCCTGAAATTATATAGCAGGAACATAGCAATGGCCACACCAAAAGTTAGCCCTACTGCCTGCGTAATAATACCCGGATATTTTTCCCTGAAAGCTTCATTTAGTGTTGCCGAAATTCCGCCAAGAAATAAACCTTCCAATAAACCATATGCCGGTGCGAGATAAGGGGCCCACGTTGGTTTGAAAATGATCGCTAATGCACATATTAAACCACCAAATACACCAACCATTATAAAGGTGGTTACAGATTGCTGTGCGTCCTCAAGGGAAAGTTTTGTATAATACTGGTGCCACGTAAATGCCGCTGCGGCAATTACCATTAATAAAAGAAAACCGAATTTATTGATTGCGCCACGCACGGTCATGATTTCTCCGGAGATTTCAGAAGCCGAGCGGCTGAAAATTTTCTGTGATAAAGTGGGGTTTCCTGATTCTAAAAGTGCCATATTATTATTAAATTTTAAGTAAACAAAAATAGTACAAAACGAATTCGGTAAGTTGTTAATTATTTGTGCCAGATACCGGGATAATGATCCATTGTTTCAAATACAATTCCGCTATCTTTTTTTAATGCTGTTATCACCTTTCGAAGTGAATCTGCATACTGCACTCTTTTAAACATGCGGTCGTGAGTAAGTATAACAACATTATTGTGTACAAAATTTGTATTGTTATTAAACGACTTTTCAATTTCTTTTATCATACGGTCTGCACTTTGCACGGGTGCGGAACCTTCACCAAAATTCCATTCTACATCCCATCCTGCAACCTGATAACCGGCGTTGCTTAATAAATAACATAGTTGCTTTGTCAGTTGCGGGCTTCTTACTCTGCCGTTAATATTCCATGAATTATTTGCAGGTGTGCGAAAAATTTTAAGGGGCACCTGCATAATCGATTGTGCTTTTATCACATCACGGGCAGCGGAATCCGCATTATTATAATAAGCTTTGTAGTGATTAAAGTTTGCATGTGTAAAAGAGTGATTGCAGAGTAAAATTTCAGGATAACTTTCCCGAATGCTATCTACTCTTTTCCTCAGGTTCTCATTGTCTATTTGTACGCCGATCATAAAGAATGTTGCTTTTACATTAAGCTCGCGTACAATATGGAAACAATTCATCGTTCCGGGTTGCGGGCCATCATCAAAAGTAAAATAAACATACTTTTTGGTGCTGTCATAAGAAAAGATTGAGTCAGCAAAGGGATCTGCCAGTTCGGTTTTTAATGAGTCGAAAATGTAATGTGCTGCATCTGTTTTCATTGAGCCATTGGTTTCAATGAAATTTTTAGCAGTGTAGCTTTTACATCCCGTTATAAAATGTATAGGTGCTATTAAGAGGATTGTATATGAAATCTTCTTTGCGAATCCTACGCTTTCTCTCATAATCCATGTTATGCGGCAAATATAATAAACAGAATATGCGTCATATCCCCAATCGTTTTCACAATAGAAGATTTAATGTTTTTTTCATTGTAGCTTATAGAGCCGAATGAAAAAAAGGTAAAAAATTAAATAGCTGCTTCTTACAACTTGATATTGCACTTTTCCAACTTTCTTCATAACAAAACGTTACCATTCTATTTTATATACTTACATTAACTTCGCGCTTCTTCGATTTATCCAAAATTTTATTCCCTTGAGACAAGAAGTTTTACTTAATGATGTAGTAATAAAATTTGCGGGTGACAGTGGTGATGGAATGCAGCTTACCGGTTCGCAGTTTACGAATAATACCGCATTGCTGGGTATTGATCTTGCCACTTTCCCTGATTTCCCCGCTGAGATACGGGCTCCTATCGGCACACTGCCCGGTGTGAGCGGATATCAGCTGCGATTCTCCAGTGATCGTGTATTTACACCAGGCGATGCATGTGATGTATTGGTGGCGATGAATGCTGCGGCTTTAAAAGTAAATCTCCGAAGTCTGAAACCCGGTGGGAAGATTATTGCCAATGTAGATGGTTTTGATGCGAAGAATCTTCGCCTTGCCAATTATGCTGACGGCACAAATCCTTTGGAAGATGAAAGCCTTAACAGCTATGAAGTGATCAAGATGGATGTAACTAAAATGACCCGCGAGGCATTAAAGGACTTCCATGATCTTGGCACTAAAGAAAAAGACCGGGCGAAGAATATGTTTGTGCTTGGTTTTCTTTATTGGATGTATAATCGCAGTCTTGACAATACTATCGGCTTTCTTAAAGAAAAATTCGGGAAAAAAGAAACCATTCTGCAAAGCAATTTAAAAGCATTGCAGGCCGGTTATAATTTTGGCGATGCTACGGAAACATTTACCAGCCGTTATAAAGTAGAAAAGGCGAAGCTGCCTGCCGGTAAATATCGCAGTATAATGGGTAACCAGGCTTTGTCTTATGGTCTTATTGCTGCCTCACAGAAAAGTGGTTTATCCTTGTTTCTCGGTTCATATCCTATCACGCCGGCTTCAGATATCTTGCATGAATTAAGTAAGTATAAAACATTTGGCGTGCGCACTTTCCAGGCAGAGGATGAGATCGCAGCTGCCACTGCTGCAATAGGAGCAGCCTATGGAGGAAGTCTTGGTGTTACTACAACATCAGGTCCCGGAATGGCTTTAAAGGCTGAAGCGATGGGACTGGCAGTAATGTTGGAAATTCCGTTACTTATAATTGATGTGCAAAGAGGTGGTCCCTCAACAGGGTTGCCTACTAAAACAGAGCAAAGTGATCTGCTGCAGGCATATTACGGAAGAAATGGAGAATGCCCCATGCCTGTTATTGCTTCAAGCACACCAAGTGACTGCTTTGATGTTGCCTATGAAGCTGTACGTATTGCTGTACAGCATATGACCCCCGTTATTTTGCTGAGTGACGGATATATTGCGAATGGTGCCGAACCCTGGCGTTTTCCTAATTCAGCAGATCTGAAACCTATAGATGTGCAATTTAAAAAGGGATTGGATGATGGTGAAGAGAAATTCCTGCCCTATAAACGGGATGAAAAGCTGGTACGTCCGTGGGCTATTCCGGGTATAGGAGGATTAGAACATCGAATTGGCGGCCTCGAAAAACAGGATATTACCGGTAATGTAAACTATGAGCCGGAAAATCATCAGCACATGGTAAAAACCAGGCAGGCAAAAGTAGACAAGATTGCCGATTATATTCCATTGCAGCAATTGGACAGCGGACCTGAAGAAGGTAAAGTGCTGGTGCTTGGTTGGGGTAGTACATACGGCAGTATCAAAAGTGCCGTAGCTGAATTACAAAGAGAGGGTCATTCTGTTAGTCATGCTCATATTCGTTACCTGCGGCCCTTCCCTAAAAATCTTGGAAAAATCGTTCACAATTTTGAACATGTACTGATACCAGAAATCAACAATGGCCAGTTAATAAAAATAATTCGTGACCAGTTTTTTGTCGATGCAAAAGGATACAACAAAATAATGGGCATACCTGTTACTAAATATGAACTCGTGGACGAGATCAGGAATTATTTGTAAGTTTTTATTCGCCACTACATAAAAATCCCGATAAAAAACCTGTGGGGTTTTAAAAACTCACAGGTTTTGTGTCTTCGGTAACTAACTGTTTGAGGAAGGTAATGGCCGCACCCAAATATTTCTATAGCTGATAGGTTTACTTGGATCGCCATGTGCCTGCAGTTTAATAGGGGATGCACCATGTTTTATATAATATGGATGTCCTATATAGACGGTTTGACCTTTTACGGTGAAATTATTTTGAACAAGTACACCATTATGAAAAGCAGTCACACGTGCAGGTGATTTTAAAGAGCCATCTTCGTTAAATCGGGGTGCCGTCCAAACAATATCATAAGTTTGCCATTCACCTGGCTTTTTGCAGGCATTCGCCAAAGGGATACCCTGTTTATAAATAGCACCCGTTTGACCGTTCACATAAGTCTTGTTATTGTAACAATCAAGTACCTGTATCTCATATCCGCCATCACCGGGTCCCGTGGATGCAAGAAAAACACCACTATTTCCTCTTGCCTGGTCACTTCCCTGAATGTCTTCCGGTATTCTCCATTCAATATGTAATTGATAATCCATGAAACGTTGTTTTGTTTCTATGTTACCGGCTTTTTTATCCACTGTAATTATGCCATTGGCAACTGTCCAGCCCGCTGGTTTTGTAGTATCATTTACCGAGCGCCATTGATCAAGGTTGCCGCCATCGAATAAAACGATCGCATCAGAAGGGGCCCCTCCCGATTCTTTTGCTGGTGTTACCACAGGCGGAACGGGAGAGTAAAATTCCGTTTCATCGTGCTTCATTGTTTTATTTTCCGGGGGCTCCGAGGTGAGATATTTTGTTGTGTCCTGAGAATAAGACGAAATTATTAAAGCGATGCAGGGAATAATAGTAAGAATTTTTTTGTTCATGATGTTTTCCTTGTTCTTTTGATTGATTGCTTAATATTATTGCGTGGTTAATAGTTATATACATTGCCTGATTGATCACTTCAGCATAAACTGAGTAATGTCAACATGTTTAGCACAAAGAATGATGCTACCTATAGTATCGCCCTACCAAAAACTAAACTCTCGGAATACTGTAACCATTGTGATATTCCGCAGCAAGAAATTTGTTGGCATCATTATCGGTGAATTTGCTGGCATTTGCATCCCAGTTAATTTTCTTTCCGGACCTGAAAGCAATATTACCCATTTGGCAAACTGTTGCCACATGAGCGCCTACCTGTATAGGACATTTCAGGTCTTCCATCTTTCTTGACTGCACCACTTCTATAAAATTCTTTGTATGCAATGCAAGGCCATCATCTTCTCTTTGCTTACGAGGCACGGCTTCCATCTGGTCTTTGCCGTCTTTTTTTTCAGGCATCACTTCCCAGCCACCACGGTCCACAACAAGTGTTCCGTTATTTCCAATAAACGCAACGCCATGGTCTCTGCTATAAGGCCCGTCATTAATGCCCGTTGCATGCTCCCATAACATATTAAAGCCGTCAAACTCATACACTGTTGTAAGCGTATCTGGTGTTTCTTCTGCATCATCCGGATAAGCAAATTTGCCCCCGCTTGCCATAATGGTTTTTGGAACAGAAGCTTTGGAGCCGAGCAGTGCATAATCAATCATATGCACCCCCCAGTCAGTCATTAATCCGCCTGCATAATCCCAAAACCAGC